>DATBXD010000048.1:0-5645 GCA_036514475.1 Nitrososphaerales archaeon | reverse complement strand
TCGTAATATTCTATCTTAGCAACTATGAGCTTATTTCGCAGATCATAGTACTTTGCTTTAGCTCTCTTAATATTATTTTGTCTGATACGACCCAATATTGCATCAATTTCTTCCTGAGTAGCTTCTCTATCGTCGTCATCGGTAGCTTCTCTATCTTCGATTATTTTACGATTAACATCTCTACGTAATGTGCGCAAATTTGTTCGAATTATTTTTGTGTTTTCACTAGGTTCAACAGGAGAGAAATTCTGATTTAGAGGATGCCGATTTGGCGGATGTATTTCATAGGCTTTTTTATGTGATGGAGGAGATTGAGCGAGTGGTTGTGCTAGTATTACTGAAGTTGACGAAGATAGTTGATTGTTATTTTCAAGTGAGGTGGATTCAAGAGATTGTGGAGATTGATTCTTATTGGTATGACGCCGAGTCTGACTTTTGATTCGATATATTCTGGAATTCCCAACTTTCAGTGATTTGGCAATTGCCCTAATAGGAACCTTCCGCCTTAAGGCATCAGCAATTTCTTTGTCTATAACCGAGAGATCCAAGTAAACATTAACCTTCTCTTAAATCATTAAAGCCAATAACATTGCTTTAAACGTTACCTTAGTTACCGGTAACACATCTTTTTATACGGTGAAGTTACTTAGCTCTCATATTACTTACCAAGAAAAGCACCTTGTTACCGGTAACTCAAAGAAAGGGTTACCGATATCAGTAACATGGGTTTACGTCTATACTTTTGAGAGCTCTCTTCGGTTTTTTTAGGAATAAGGATTCATCAGGGTTATCCGATGCAATCTCCTTTATGGCAGTGCACCCAGAGTTGTCCGGTTGGCACTGAGGTGAGATGCGAGTCGAGAGGGAATTCAACCATTGGATTAACATCTTTACATATTTACTAGCAACAAGTTAGCGCGATTTCTTCACGGTGAACTATGCATGGCTGAGGCCTGTGAACATGTAACTGCCGTTTCCGTATCAGTTATGTTTGGCTGTTGAAGGCTTTTCTGAAGACTACTCATCGTAGATATCTTTTACTGCAGGTATGATATTTTCTACAAAGCACCGAAGCAGCTTGAAAGATCTTAGGTCTATGAAGAAAATTGTGAATGGAGAAATACCATTCCGCACGAACTCTAAGAATGCTTCAGAATATGTGTCTGGGTGATGGTCTGCTTTACTGTTGTCATGCTGTTCTACTTTCTAGAAACTCATTGCTGCAAAACGGGCAGGGGGAGGAGCTTTAGATGGGGCAACATTAAAAGCACTCAAACACATGCTCAGAAGCTATCCAACGGTAATGCTCATTCACAGCTGAAGCATATGTTCAACTCACTCACGGAAGGATTATGCAAACCTCAACTAATTTATCAGACTGTACTGGTGTTTTGCTCGTCTTAGCTCCAGAAGAAGTCTTCTAGTTTTGTTGCGCCTACTATTTCGTCAAAGTCGTATCCGAGGGCATCTAGTATTTGGTCGAATGTGCTGCGCATATACTCTTCGTATTTCTTGGTGTCTATTTCTTCTAGTTTCGCTGTTGACACTGGTTTGACGCCGATGGAGCTTGTGGTTTTTACGAATGAGATTATGTCTCCGGCCTTCATTTCTCTGTCGTCGTTCTCAGCGATTTGCTCTGCGGCTTTGACGTGCTGGGGGCGGCTCTTTGTGTAGGCTTGAGGGTTTTTGCTCATCATAATTTTGAACGCGAGGTCTTCTATAGGTATCTGTTTCTTCTTTAACGCGAGGTATTTTGCGCGTAATAGTTTTTTTATCTCTTCTCTTGCTTTTTGGAAGTCACTTTCGGAGGTTACTCTGCTTAGAATTTCAACTGTGTCGTAGAAGGCTTTTTTTATGAACTTCGGTGTTTGGCTTTTCTTTCCTGTCAGGCCTTTAACGTCTACACTGCCATCTTTCAAAACTCCTAGGTAGTTCTTCTTTCTGCTGCTGAATGCGACGTACCTGTAGGTTTTATCCAGGTCTAGCTCAATTCCCAGTTCGTTTTCAGCCCAGTCTTTAATTGTGTTCACTGCTTCTTCCGATGGGTTTCTAAGGAAGAGAGAGTCTGTGTCGCCGTAAACAACTTCTATTCCAATCTCATTGCTCTTATATATCGTTCTGGTGATAGCGTATCTTCCAAGAGCGGCTGTCGCGTCTGCGGCTGGGAGATAGTATAAGGGGTAGATATCTGAGCCCATTACGCCGTAGGCTGCGTTGAGAATAACTTTCAGCGCTTGCGATACTATGTTGGCGAGGGCTCTCTCATCAGGTTTGAGGATCTGCTGCTTCGCTAGAGGTTTATAGTAATCCACTCTGATGTCTCTTAAAGAACCTATTGTCGATGATGCGATACCGTGCCGCTTTCTGCACTGCCAGTGATCTGTCTCCGGAATCTTATTTGATCTACACTCGTCATGGATGCATCTAACTGTCTCGTAGGATAGGTTGAACACTTTTATCAAGCTCGGGTAGAGGCTTGCGAAGTCTAGTACAGACACGTTAAAGTAGACTCCAGCTTTTGGCTCAACAACTATCGCGCCTTTATACTTCTTTCCTTTAATTACCGATTCAGAAGTGAGTCCCTGCTCTTTCTCCTCAAGATCGCTGCGCCTAGGTATGAGGAAGTTCCGTCTCCTATGCTCAAAGTACATCATTGACTTTATCCAGTTTGAAACAGCTAGCCGTGAGACATCGTCTAAGGGCATCTTCGCGATTCTAGAGATGATGAGTAGAAGCTTGATCAGAAGATTGTCGTTGAAGCTAGTAAGCTGCAACGTTAGCTTCGAGTCTTGGTAGCAGTACTCTGCAAGCCGGTTTAGCGTCAGGTCTTTCATCTCGCCTTCCAGAACTAGTTTGCCTTCATCCAGAAGAGCTTCACTTATACTGTTAAGCGTGTGTTCGGAATACTTGTTATTGAAAGCGTATATCTGTATAGACCTGTTGTTGAAAGTCTTGTAGAGATCTACGTGAACACCCGGCCTAATATATGCGACGTTATTACCTAGTTTTATCGGTATTTCCTCCTTCTTAAAACCCTGCTTCAGTGCACGGTGGTAAAGGTAGTTGAGATCAAAGTCATCTCCGTTGAAAGTGACAACTACGGGATACTCAGTTATCCGGCTGAAGACACTGCTTAGAAGATCCCTCTCCTTATCGAACTGCTTCATCTCGTAAGTGTGCTCTACACTTTTCACTCCAATCTCAGCTCCTTTCCTATTCAAAACCAGCACTTCCTTCACACCGTCGCTACCAACAAGTGAAACCGCCACAACTTCCTGAGCAGCTTCATTAGGATCTGGTATTCTGTTAACTTCAGCCGGTATAACTTCAATGTCAAGCGCTACCCGGCGAATATCTGGAAGAGGTTGGCTTAGCAGCTCAGCCCACTCTTCGATAATCTTCTTTATCTCATCATCAGCTTTCTTTAGAGTCTTGTCCAGACTCTCCCTAACTGCTTTACTCGTCTCGTATTCAGATGGGACTATTTTAGAATCCACTATCTTGTAAAACGCGCATGATTGAAAACCCTTGTCATAGAGAAAATTTTCATAGTATTTAATATCCGATTCCCATGATTTAGTAAACTCCCTTATGCTTAGAATCACTAAAGGGTCCGCGACAGTAACTTTGTACATTTTCACAGTTCTGTCGTTAAGAAGATCCCTCTTCCCTACCTCCTTGATATTGACAACGTCACTTCTTTTCCTTATCGTCTCAGTATCTTCTTTAGATATCGAGTCTTGCTTGATTAAACAATACGGTTTATGCCCAGTGTCATCGTACCATAGGTGGATCTTCTTAGTATCCGGGTTGTAAAATTTCAATACCGCTACTTTTAGATCTCCGTCATAACTCGCAGACATGAGAAGACTGTTTTCTAAAGAAGTGGTGTTTTTCTCATTCTCAAGCAGTTTTTGGAGATAGCTCAGATTCGATTCGGAACTCATGTTCATCTCGCAGTTAACTTCTTAAGATATATTTACTTTGAATTAATCAAGAGTTAACTAGTAACTTGAATCTAAGCATAGCCATGACCTTAGAACTCGAAAGGCTTTAGCTATGTGTGTATGTCAGTCGGGTTCGAATGCTGATTCCAATTTTCCTTCCCAATCTTAGACTCGATTCTTTGAAGGTAATACACCGAGTATAACGCGAGAACAAATAACACTGTGAAGAGCTTAGATGCGAACACTATGTTCCAAGGCGTTTTAGGGTTAGGAAACGGATTCTTAATAATATCAACATTCAACACCCCTAATATTCCATCCCTCGCAATTAAGCCACTCCAGAGAGTAAAGTTAAACATAACTTCATAAAAAGCCATAGCTCCGACGAACAAAGCAACTAATCTAAGCGAATTTCTCAACGAACCCGTTAACTTCGAGATCTTCTCAACGTTTAACTCTAGCAATGTTAAATAGAAAATAAGTAAAGACGCGGAGAGCCAAGTTATAGGTTTAGAGTAGAAAAGGGGGAAAACCGATATTGGGGGGAACTCAAACGTTACAAAGGTTTCTCCCACAACATCTGCATTCAGGAGAAAAGCTTCAAGAATACCATAGATAGATGTGATCACTATTATTATCAGCGAAATACCACATAAACCTTTCAACGCAATACGTACTTTCTTATTCATCTGCTCTTCGTTCAATCTTTACCTGATTTCAGGCATACAAGTACTCCCTAAAATATTTACTCCATAGAATAAAATGATCCACGTGCTAATTTGAATTGTTTCTAATCCGCACGCTAAGTTTCAAAGATTAACTTATCTATCTATGAAAATACAAGGTGTATGCATAAGTGAAGAATTGTGGATATATACGATAAGATAGATCTTGTTAATCGCCCACCCACTGAGGAAATAGTGACTGAGGAAGAGCTTAAGACTTTATTTGAAAACGTTTCCCAGCCAAAGCACTACATCGGCCTTGAAATATCTGGTCTTCTCCACCTTGGAAGCCTTATCATAATAGGTTTCAAAATTAACGATTTGATAAAAGCCGGTGTGAAGTGCAAGATATTTCTAGCAGACTGGCATAGTTACATCAATAACAAGTTCGAAGGCGACCTAAGTAAAATAGACCGTGCTTCAAAATACTATGAAGCTGCATTCAAATTCTTCTGCCCCGGAGTAGAAGTTGTAAAAGGTTCAAATCTCTACACTGAGAAAGAGGATTACTGGAACAATCTTATTCGTTTCTCAAAGAACATCTCACTTTCGAGAAACGTCCGTTGCCTAACAATCTTAGGCCGAAGTGAAAAGGATAAACTCGACTTCGCTCAATATCTTTATCCACCAATGCAGGCAGTCGACATAAAAGCAATGGATCTAGATATAGTACACGCCGGTATGGATCAGAGAAAAGTACACATGCTTGTTAGAGACACTTTCCCAAAGTTGAAATGGAAAACACCAGTCGTTTTGCACCATCATCTTCTACCTGGACTATCTGAACCAGTCAGTTCAGGCATCGACGAAAATGCTCAGGACGACATGTTAATATCTAGTAAAATGAGTAAATCAAAACCTTGGACCTGCGTCTTCATACATGACAGTAGAGAAGAAGTTATGGAAAAGATTGGCAAAGCATGGTGCCCCCAAGGCCTGGTTAGAAATAATCCAGTGCTCGAAATAGCAAAGT
>DATBXD010000047.1:0-10220 GCA_036514475.1 Nitrososphaerales archaeon | reverse complement strand
AACCCTTCAACAACGTGCTTGTATTTTCGCCCGGTTTCAACCTCTTTAAGTATTCGGCTCAAACTCATCTTTTCATTATATCCGAGGGGTGTAAACTCGAAATTAGATTTTACAGCTTTGTACGTAAACGGTGGTTTTACTTTATCAAAGTCATGAATACCGGTTGAGACTTTAGATCTTTTCCGGCCTATTCCATTATCTAGGTCGTCTTGCATCACCATTAACTGTCTGACTGATTCATCATCCAATTTCAATCCTTTGACTAGAGCTCCTACAAATACCGGTCTAATCTCCAACACTGAGCTGTCTACATTTAAGAAAACGTTTGAATTATATGTTTGATATTCTGGGGCGCCTTTTTCCAATCCCAATAATCCATTTAACGCTCTAGATATTCCCCACTCACTTGAAAAGTCTGGGCGGTTAGGATTATATTCTATTTTTACATATTCCTCAGTTTCCTCTTCTATGTCTAATCCTAGATATGGGAGAGTTTCGACAATATCTTGATTTGATAGATTCTTTTTATTGGATGATTTACTTTTTATGTGTGAGAGCAATCTATCGTAGTATAATGTGATTACTGGCATAGAGGTAGCCTCCTAAGCCAGCCAATGTCGTTACTGTATAGATCTCGTATGTCTACAATGTTATGTCTTAGCATCACTAACCGTTCAAGACCACCGCCCCATGCTAATACCGGATTTTTGACGCCCAACGGTAGAGTCACTTCAGGTCTTAGTATTCCCATTCCGCAAAGTTCAACCCATTTACCGAGGTTTTCAAAGTAGACCATGGATTGAATCGATGGTTCAGTATAAGGGAAGAATGTTGGCCAGAACTTTACTTTCTTCAGTCCTAGCTTTGAGTAGAAACTGCTTAGGAGACCCATAAGGTCTCTCAAACTTACTTTTTCTCCGACTGCAATACCTTCGATTTGATGAAACTCATCTAAGTGTTTATAGGATGTCTTTTCATTACGAAAAACACGTCCTACTGAGAATACGCGTTTTTCATTAGGTTTGAATTCAGCTAGGTACTTCACTGTAACAGCTGTAGTGTGGGTTCTGAGAACCATTTCTTTTGATTTGTCTAGACTCCAATTGTAACCCCACCCCGTTGAACCTGTTTCCCATCCATCTTGATGAACCTTTGAAACTTTTTTTACAGATTCTTCATCATCAATAATGTCTAACTTAAGGTTTGAAAGATAGAATGTGTCTTGCATCTCTCTGGCGGGATGATCTTGAGGTATGAATAGAGCATCAAAATTCCAGAATGAAGGTTGAATAATTGGGCCGTCTATTTCTTCAAAACCTAAGACAACAAATATTTCTCTAACCTCATCAATGAATCGCTGAACAGGGTGTTTTTTACCGGAATATATGGGTGGGGATGGTGATTCGACATTTATCGGTCTAAGTGCATGACCTTTCCATTTTCCTGTAGCTAGAAGACTAGGTGTAAGAGCATTCAGATCTTCTACACTGTCAATCGTTCTAGTTGTTTCTAACCCTTTTCTTGTGATACTAATCTTGGTAATTGTTTTTTCTTTGATGGTTATGAATTGGGGTCTTTTTTTTAGATTTGAAAGAGTAAGAATATCTGTTTTGCCGAGTGTCTCTATGTTTTTGGATTCTAATAGTTTTTTTAATAATTGTTCTTCATCTGTAGTCTCTTCTACTTTACCTAGTTTGATGAGTTGCTGCCCATTGATAGTTTGAACCGTTATCCATTCTCTTCTCTTCGAGTTTCCGAAAGCCACTGAGAATTCTTGAAAAGATGTATCGAAACTGTTCTTAAGATTCTCTAATGTTGTTTCTCCACCTAATTGCATTAATTTATCAACGAGTCTTCTTTCAGGTAATCCTTTATCCAAAGCTTTGACACCTTCTATATCGAGCGATACTTTTTTAACTCTATCAACTGATATTTGGAGCATATCTTTGGACTTGAGCCATTCTACAGCTCTTCTTGTTTGATCTAGGCTTAAGCCGGATTCATTCGACACCTCTTCGATAGTGCACATCCTTTTCTGTTCTAATGCTTTCAATAGTCTTTTTTCAAGTGGATGTAGAGGTCCATTCATCATTATACCTACCCTGTGTTATTCCAGAATTCATGTCTTTTAAGCATTAATTATAATTCACTAGTCGCGAAGCATGAACTTTTCAATTATTTTTTTAGCATCCTCGCGCTTTCTTTGATGTTCAGTGAGGAATTTACCGATAACCTCAGATAATCTGAGTTTGTCTTCACCACAGAGAAGGCTTCCTGATTTGCATCCTGAGCACACTTCCTCAATTTCTTTGTCAGTCTTGAGCAGAAGATTATAGTAATGGTAAACAGGACATATTTCTGGTGTTCCACCTTGTTCTTTCTGCTCTTTGACTGTTGCTCGTCCACCTGTAAACGCACTCATGATCTTCTTATGAGCAACTTTAGGTGTATCAACTGTAAATATTGCGGTTTCAGGTTCACTGGCACTCATCTTGCCACCTTTTCCGAGTCCAGGAATGAATTTTGAATGTATTTGTGCTGGCTTATAGAATCCTAGTTTTGGAGCAACTTCTCTTGCTATTCCTCTCCAGTAATTATCTTGATCTATAGCGGCAGGAATTAAACAAGGTATGTTCGTTCCTTTCAAAACTGAAGGTAAGAAGCATGGAGCTGCTTGAAATGAAGGAAAAAAAATCATTCCTATGTTAGTGTTGTTCTCAAATCCAAACACGGCTTTTGCAGTTGAAAAAGTAATATGTTTTGAAATCTTAACCGCTATTTTGTAGAGAGTCTTACTGTATTCTATGTCTGAGAAAATGAATGTTTTCTTTGGATCGAAACCGCAAGCTATCACATCAAGTGCATTTTCATATGTGTATGCTAAAGTTTGGTCAAGTGTCAACTCAGTATTATGTAGAAACTTTTCATCATCAGTCATCTGAAAATAGAGTTCTGCGTCAAATTCTTTTTGTAAATATTGTGTAAATATCCAAGGAACCAAATGCCCCAAATGTGTGTGCCCTGAAGGTCCTCTGCCAGTATATAGAAAGAACTTCTCACCGGATTCATACTTGTTAAGTATCCAATCCATATCCCGATGGCTGAAGAATATTCTTCGCCTCAAAAACGGATGTATTTCTTTAACGTGCTTCTTCAGTCTTTCAACAATATCATCTGTTATCGGAGATGTTCCGAATTTCTGAATTAACTTATCGTAATCTACTTCACCCTTTACTTCCCAAGGTGTAACTGTAAACGCATCTTCGCTAGTCATGTTTTGAAAGAGATCGTTTATACATATTATAAAGGTTCAGTGAATAACACGTCCTTCTTTGTCTATTTCGCCGTTCCTTATCCTAGTTGAAGATAAGCTAGATCCGTCTTCAGATAGAATTGTTTCAACAACAATCACCTTTAGAGGTTTGAACCCAAGATTAGTCCTTTTCTTATTAAATTCAGTGACTCTACTCAACATCTCATTACTTGTCACAATTGCCTCAACATAATCTGCATATATTTCAATCCCAAAATAATCATCCAGAGGAACTATCTGGTAATCTCTTTCAGGGAAAGTATTCTCCAAATACTTCAAAAGGCATTCGACTCTATTCTTGAATTTATGATCAGGTGTCTTACCGAGACGTGAAGCAAACTCGTCAGTTGACACGCCAATTAATACGTTTTCAGTCGACGTAAATGCCTTTGAGAGAAGCGCTTTATGCCCTTTATGGATATAATCAAAAGTTCCACCGAGAGCAGTAGTTTTAAATTTAAGTTTCAATTTTCTCCCACTAACAATTAACAACTAGTATAATGGGAGGGTTACTTGAAAAGTTTGTCATTAAATCAAGATCAGTTAAAGTCAGGAAGAATAGCTTCAGAAGCTCGTCAAATGATAATTTCCAAAAATATTCTGGGTAACACTATCCTAGAAATATGCGAAATGGTTGAAAAGAAAGTTGAACAATTAGGGGGTGAACATGCTTTTCCATGTAATGTATCGCTAAACGAAGCTGCGGCTCACTACACTGCGGGTTTAGGTGACGAAGGAGCTATAAAAGAATCTGACCTAGTTAAGATTGATTTTGGTGTTCACGTTAATGGATATATCGCTGATACAGCTGTAACAAAATCATACAACTCTGAGTATGAGTCGTTAATACAAGCAACGGAAGAATCTTTGAACAATGCTATTGGAGCTGTCAGAAACGAAGTTAATGCAGGAATGATAGGTAAAACGATATTCGAAACTGCTGAAAGATGGGGATTCAGACCTATTTCTAACCTCACCGGCCATTCAATTGAACAATTCCAATTACATGCAGGTGTCTCAATACCTAATGTTTGGATACCTGGTACTCAAAGGCTCAAAACAGGTTCTCTTTATGCGATTGAGCCATTTCTAACTATGAAAGATGGTGCAGGTGAAGTGGTTGAGGGCGGTGAACCTAGAATATATGGGTTGATTTCTAGAAGAATGACTGGAAAGAAACAATTAGATTGTCTCATAGATCATGTCTGGAAGACGCGTAAAACGCTTCCATTTACGCCTAGATGGTATTTAGATATCTTCAACAAGAATGAAATAAAAGAGATCATCAAGGATCTCATACGAATGAAAATAATAAAGGGATATCCTGTTTTAGTCGAAAGGAAAGGAAGAATTGTTGCTCAATTTGAACATACAGTTATGGCTACAGACACCGGAGCAGTTGTGATAACACGTTAAGACTTATTTTTTGATTTGTTCAGCATAGATCATTTCAATTAATGTTTTGCTTTTATTGCAGTGGGTGCAGTCTCCTGCTTCTTTGAACACATAGTCACCTAATTGAAAAGGTCGTTTAGTTTTGAAGTTACAAGCTGAGCAAGTTTCAATTGTGAATACATTAAATTTTGGTTTTTTGGATTGCACCTGATTACTTCGCTTCAATTTATTGTCCAACTCCGAATGTATTTCCTACACCGACCACCAGAACCGTGTCTCCCTCAGCAGATTTATCATCTATTATTTTATACACCATTTTGACCACCTTGTCGTTTGTTTCGGCAATATCTTTCCTCATAACTGATATCGCCTCTAGCAATGACTGCTTTATCGCTATAGCATAAAGTGGAATATCGTTCTTAGTAGCCACCTCTTCTATTTGGTATCGCTCCACACCTATTCCACCTATCGCAGCGCCTATTCCCTCAGCAACTTCCCCTGTGGTCTCTCCTTCAAGCTTCAAAGCTGCATCAATCATTATTATCGATTTGAATTTTATTCCCATCTCATTCACCAATTTATTCATTGCTACACCCGGCTGGCCAACGTTTCCACCTGGGCCCTCAGCTTTTAGAAGGTAAAGAGACCTTCCATTATAAGTTGTCTGACTGTAAACGGTGTCTTTAGCTATATTCTTTTTCTCAGTGTTCAACATAAGTTTAGCCGCAACCATCGCACCTATCCCATCCCCTATTGGCTGCGCCTGCTTGAAAGCGTCGATAGCACTTGTTAGGGCATCTGCTTCCTGCATAACCAAAGGAAGTATCATTTGAAGCTGCGCTATAACATAGATGCTGGATGTTTTCTTCCCCAGAATATAGTAATGCCTCACAATCTTGTAAATGAGGTTATGTGCTGAGGAAATTTCTAGAATATTCTCTGCTGTAGTTATTTGAACGTTGTTTGCATTCAAACCTATTGACTTTATCTCTTGTCTGACACGCTCATCTCTCACAAGTACTGTGTGTTCTATTTTCTTCATTATACCTGAAGGATCTGTATCTACGGGCATAATTGTGAAGTAATCAATGAACTGATCAATTCTCTCAGTTGGATCCTTATCCGGTTTCAAAACAGTCTTTATGTATTCAATAGCTTCTTTTCTTGAATTCTCCTTCATATCTTTGAGACGGTTAAGAGACCTAGAAATATCACCTAGCATCATCCAAGATTGCAGCCGCTGACCATAGAACATAAAGAGAAACATCGGTAAATAGTAAAGTAAAATAAACCAACCAGGGTTGTCACCTGTTCCATTTCCAAGTAGTCCATTCTGAAGAACATTACTCAACATTTGCTTGTACACCACAAGTTTGATTCTTTATGATTTAGACTTTTTGGCTAAAAGCGATATATTAAGAGATGTAGGTAACCTAAGAATCCAAGTTCATTAACAGAGATGATTACAATTGTTGATAACTTAGTTTTCTATTATTTGATATTTGTGTTAACTTCACTTATTTGTAAAATATCACTTGTCAAGCAGGCTCTAATGTTTATTTTCTCGACTGTAGTTCACGACTAATGTAAGATGGTTGTGAGAAAGATGTTATTAGATTAGAGGGATGAAAGTAAAATGAAGTTAGGCTGAGTGTGGTTGAAAACAAATCAATTAATTCGAAAAAAATGATAGTATTATCTAAAGCAGTTTTAGGTCAGATGTTATCTTATCTATCTTTAAAGATGGTCCAGGTCCAATTGCTAAACATGTAACTGTTCCGGCTGGAATTTGAGTCAAACCCCTGTCTTCCACAAGTGAAGTTGGTAGGTCTTCTCGCTCAGATCTTTGAATTAAAGATAGTAATAACTCAAGAGAATCAACTTTTAGAACAACTTTAGCCTGACCGGATGAATGCCACCCATCATACCAATCTCGATTCACGCGCTTAGCCCTTTCAGAACCCATAACGGCTGCATGAGCCACTTGAGCAGCTGTCTTACCTTTTCCCATTTTCAGGTCAGACCTTACCACGATAACTTGCTTAAATTCTCGATCCACGCTAATATCCTTATAATTACTTGATGAATAAGCTTTGTCATAAAGAAGAACTAGAATGATTCCAGACTATGATGTAGTAACTGTTGGAGGAAGCATATCCGGTTTATTAGCATCTAGAGAAATTGCAGAATCTGGATTCAAAGTTAAAGTTCTTGAAGATGATTTAGAGATAGGATTACCTGAGAAATGCGATGGGCTTGTTAGCATTAGATGTCTCGAAGCAATAGGAATAGCCCCAACAAGTAGATTAATTCAGAACAATATCAAGAAAGCCGTTGTTTACTCACCAAACGGATCGTCTATAGAGATAGATGCAAGTAATCAAGGAATTGTCGTACTTGACAGAAGCAAGTTTGATAGAGAATTAGCAAAAAACGCAAGTAACAGTGGAGCTGAAATAGAATTAGGACAAAGAGTCAACAAGAAGAATCAAGAAGATAAATCAGTAACAATATTCACTGAAACTGCGTCTTATACTTCAAAATGGGTGGTTAATGCAGTTGGATACTCAGCGTTGCCAATATTAGAGAAAAAAACTCTACCAGCAGCAAAATTTGAGGTTTACGGAACCTGGTTCAAAAAGGATACCATAGAAATCTATTTTGACCAAAGAAAAACGCCTGGGTATTTTTTATGGGTAATTCCAATTTCAAGCGATATAGCTAAAGTAGGGTCAGCAGGAATCGGCGTAAATCAATTCCAAATTTTAGATGATTTTATTAAAGAAAGAAAAGGTTCTGTAGTGAAAAAAACAGCAGCGCAGATAGTTGTAGGAGGCCCGATAAATCAATTCGTATCAGGGAACATAGTTACAGTTGGAGACGCAGCCGGGCAAGCAAAACCTACTACTGGTGGTGGAATTTACAGCGGAGGAGTGGGGGGAATTCTAGCTGGGAAATATCTTTCAGAAAGCTTGTCTTCAGATGATAATCAAAAGATATTCAAATATGAGAAAATATGGAGAAAACTTTTCAATAAAGAGTTTAGATCACAATCTCAAATCAGAGGAATTCTCAACAAAATAGACAATTCAAAAATAGATAAGATATTCAATATTATTAAGAATTCTAACATTCTTGAAAGAATATCGTTGGAAAGCGATTTTGACTACCATTCATTTGCTTTATTGAAGACATTTGGGGTAAAAAACGCATTTCAAATAACTAGTTTATTAGCCGATACATTTCTAGACAGCTTCAGGAAGAAGATTGATAAGAAAACTTGACCTATTTCGCAATATCAATTGTAATCTGCTAGGTAATATTTTGCAAATATAAGAAATCACTGGTGAGAATCATAAGCAAACTAATTTATATAAGAATTTCAAGGTCGATGTGAGTGAAATGTCAGAAACTCGACGAAATCTACACTTACCATCTTGCACCTCTTGCAACAGACCAATAATGCCTAATGAGAAATCCTCAAAGTTTCAATGTCCAGAATGTGGAAATAATATTTTGTGGCGATGTGAGAAATGCCGTACATTTTCCCGAGAATATAGATGTGTAAACTGTGGATTTGAAGGACCATAGGAGATTAATCAATGACATCAATTGTTGCCAAGGTAAAAATACTTCCTACAGATGCCACAATCAAAAGCAAGAAGATTGTAGAATCTATCAAGGTTAATCTACCTGAGCAAATAAAAATAATAAATGTAACTGAAGAGCCAATAGCATTTGGGCTGGAGGCTTCCATAATAGATTTCAAATTGGAAGATAAAGACGGTGCAATTGACGATCTTGAAAAAATTATAAGATCTTCAAAGAATATAAGCCAAGTTGACTTCTTAGGGATAAGTAGAATGTCTGCTACACTTAAATGAATTTTCAGATAAAGAAGATTATTTTCCTTTGAAACAGTTATTTTAGTTGAAAACACATGGCAAGAGAGCGACAGCCTAAGTCAGTTCAACTTAAGGTAGCTGAATCAAAACAAAGAGATGTTGGAAAGGGAAGAGCAAGACTAGATATTGACATAATGGACACTATTAGAGTAGCAGCAGGAGATATCATAGAACTAATAGGAAAGCAATCAACTGCAGTCACAGCATGGCCTGCTGATCCAGATGATCAATGGTTAGGAATGCTTAGAATAGACGGACAGATTAGAAAAAATGTTGGAATAAGAATAAATGAATATGTAACTATTAGAAAAGCAGTAGCGAAAACTGCGCGAAGCGTAACTTTAGTACCGGTAGAATTTGGATTAAAAGTTGATGAAGACTTTGCTGATTTTGTCAAAAATAGATTGAAAAAATTTCCAATAACAGAACAAGACGACGTATCTGTAGTTGTTTTAGGAAATCCCATAATATTCAATGTATCAAAAATCAAACCAAAAGGAATATCAATAATTGATGATGACACTGAAATAACTATTCTTCAAGAACCGCTAATAGAAAGAAAAGTATCTTCAACCATAACTTATGACGAAATAGGAGGCCTTAAGGAAGAAATAAGAAGATTACGCGAAATTGTAGAGTTACCATTACGTCATCCTGAAATCTTCCAGAGACTAGGTGTTGAAGCCCCAAGCGGAATAATGATGCATGGTCCCCCTGGATGTGGTAAGACACTACTTGCCAAAGCCCTCGCAAATGAATGTGAAGCAAATTTCATTTCAGTCAATGGTCCAGAAATAATGAATAAATACTACGGAGAAACTGAAGCTAAGCTAAGAGAAATATTCAAAGAAGCGCGAGAGAATGCACCAAGTATTATTTTCATCGATGAAATAGATGCTATTGCTCCAAAACGGGAAGAAGTTTTTGGTGACGTTGAGAAAAGAGTTGTAGCTCAATTGCTAGCTCTCATGGACGGTCTTTCAGACAGAGGAGATGTAGTTGTAATTGGAGCAACGAATAGACCTGATAGCGTAGATCCTGCGCTTAGACGGCCAGGAAGATTTGACAGAGAAATAGAGATAGGAGTACCGAATGCTGAGGCAAGGCTAGAGATTATACAAATCCATACCAGAGGGATGCCTCTGGCTGAAGATATAGATCAGAATGAATTAGCGAGAAGATTATATGGCTATACGGGAGCTGATGCAAGAGCTCTATGTAGAGAGGCGGCTTTAAAGGCGTTGAGACGACATTTGCCAGATATTGACTTGAAAAGTGAAAGCATTGCGCCAGAGGTTCTTGAGAAATTAATAGTAACAACAAATGACTTTCATGAGGCTTTCAAGGAAATAATACCAACAGCGATGAGAGAGTTCTATGTCGAAATACCAACAATAAGATGGAATGATATAGGGGGGTTAGAAAAACCGAAGAAGAAATTAACGGATAACATAATTAAAGCAATAATGCACCCAGATAAATTCACACAGGCAGGAGTTAAACCTACTAGAGGAATTTTGTTATATGGACCATCTGGATGTGGAAAAACATTATTGGCCAGAGCCGTAGCGACTGAAAGCTATGCTAACTTCATTACAGTAAGAGGC
>DATBXD010000046.1:0-8101 GCA_036514475.1 Nitrososphaerales archaeon | reverse complement strand
ATAGAGGTGTGAAGTGTAAGCATATCTTCGCTGTTGAACTCAGCTTCATCCTGCGAAAGATAGTTGCAAGGGAACCAATCAACATTCAGCCCGTCAGCGTTAAGAACTGCCCATCATGCAACTCCGAAAACATCGTTAAGCATGGAGTAAGACACAACCAATCGGGCGATATTCAACGCTGGTCATGCAAGACTTGTGACAAGTGGTTCACGATAAATCTTGGATTTGAGAAGATGAAAGCCACGCCACAAGCTATTACAGGAGCGATGCAATTATATTTCACAGGTGAGTCGTTTAGAAATGTGCAGAAGTTCTTAAGACTTCAAGGAGTGAGTGTAAGCCATGTTGCTGTGTATAAGTGGATAGGCAAGTATGTCAAACTGATGCAAGACTATCTTGATAAGATAACTCCTCAAGTCAGCGACACATGGAGGACGGATGAACTATACATTAAAGTTAAGGGTAATATGAAGTATTTGTTCGCTATGATGGATGATGAGACAAGGTTCTGGATAGCTCAGCAAGTAGCAGACAACAAGGGCACAAGCGATGTTAGACCAATGTTCAAAGAGGCGAGGAATTTAGCTGGTAAGAAGCCTAAGACGTTAATCAGTGATGGAGCTACTAACTTCGCTGAGGCTAATACTAAGGAATGGCGCACAATGAAAGCAACGACTAGAACTGAACATATTAGAGATATTCGCTTTGACGGAACAGTTCATAACAATAAGATGGAACGGATGAACGGCGAAGTCAGAGACAGAGAGAAAGTTATGCGAGGCTTGAAGCGAAAAGATACTCCAATATTGAAAGGCTACCAAATCTTCCATAATTATATTCGTGAACATGAAGGGTTAAACGGTAAGACACCAGCTGAAGCTGCTGGAATAAAAGTTGAGGGAAATAACAAATGGCTAACAATAATCCAAAACGCAAGCCATGTCCAATCTTTTAACAGGGTTAACCATGTCCAGAAGACTTAACAGAACCGACTTCAGTAAAACTAATAAGAAACATAGTGCATCATAAA
This sequence comes from Nitrososphaerales archaeon, assembly GCA_036514475.1. Classification (GTDB taxonomy): domain Archaea; phylum Thermoproteota; class Nitrososphaeria; order Nitrososphaerales; family JACPRH01; genus DATBXD01. Next base: position 7,071 of record DATBXD010000046.1, on the reverse strand, counting down.
CGTCGTTGCTGTAATCGCAGTAAATAATGATTGGATGATTTAAACGTTAGAATTTAAAAAATATGCAGTTTGCGGCCGAGAAAGGTTTTCTTACAGTCTAGAGTATATGAGGAACAATATTAAAAAAGAAAAAATGGAGAAAGGTTGAAAGAAAAAAATGATTAGATACCTAGTTGCAGGAGAAGGAAGCAAAGAACTATTAACAGCTCATGAGCTAAACGGAATACTAATAAAACTATCACAGAAAGAAGGCGTTATAGATTGCTCAACTATAGATATAAGACCGCACAGCATAGATAGAAACAAAATAATATTCACAATCTACGTTACAACAAGTGACTATTTTCCCCAAACAACGGTGAAAGAAAAACTTGAAACGTTCCAAGCCATACAACAAGTAACAACCATAACGAAAATCAAATATTAACCTTCCTTTACCTAAATGATTATCAGGTAGATATCATGGCTATCTACTGAACTATCCCGTGCATCCTAATAGTTGTATTCTCAATTATGTTGTGAATAATCTCTTATTCAATGTTCGAATTAATCTGGAAGCAGAACACAATGTTCTTTGGGTTAAGACTAGGGGTTAGTTAAAAGTACTAAGAAATTTAGCATCATCTTATTATTAGTTATCGGGTAACGGTTGTTGGCGTGAAGATTAAGAGGCAAGCCATTCGCTTTGATAGAAATGAGTTCGCGGGTGCCTTAGGAGACTTGGGACTTGCAGTACCTCTGATAACTGCTATGATTATTACCAATAATCTTGACGCGGCCAGTGTCCTTATAATGTTTGGAGTATTTCACATAATAACAGGTTTTGTGTTAGGTCTTCCAATACCTGTTCAACCTTTGAAGGCTATGGCGGCGATTATGCTTACGTTGAAACCAGCTAAAGAAGTATTGTTCGGAGCGGGTTTAGTAGTTGGAATTTTTTTCACGATATTAGCATTTACTAACTTGACGGATAAGTTAGATAAGATTCCTCGAAGCGTAATCAGGGGTATTCAGTTTGGATTAGGAATAAGCCTGATAATGACTGCTTTGGGATATATGCAGAAAGATTCTTACCTTGGATGGATTTTATCTTTCATCGGAGTATTAATTACGTTTGCTTTCTATAATAGTCGTCGTATACCACCTGCACTGATTTTGATAGCGATAGGGGTTTTGGTTTCATTTGTATTGGGTGTGCCAATGAACCTCATTAGCTCTGTAGGATTCAGCAGTCCAAAATTCTTTACCCCCTCATTTAACGACATTTTACTGGGAGCATTAATCCTTGCTATACCGCAGATTCCTCTTTCACTAGGCAATTCTATAATAGCAACATCTAGTCTAACTAAAGATCTCTTCCCTTCAAAACAGGTTTCCACTAGAAAACTATCTTTAACAGTCGGTCTTATGAATTTAGTATCGCCTTTTTTCAGTGGAATCCCGGTTTGCCACGGTGCGGGGGGTCTTGCCGGTCACTTTAGATTCGGTGGTAGAACAGGTGGAGCTGTAGTAATAATTGGAACGTTCTTTGTAGTAATAGGATTATTTTTCAGCCACGCGTTTCAGGAGATTCTCGGCATCTTCCCACTGGCATTACTTGGTGTCTTATTACTGTTTGCAGGTCTTGACCTCGCTTTGCTAGTCAGAGAAACATCAACCAAAAAGGAAGAGTTTTTCATATCGTTACTAGTAGGATCAGCTATTATTGGTCTTCCTTACGGGTACTTGATCGGAATAGTTGGGGGTTGCATTCTGTCATATCTATTTAATAAAGGGAAAATACAGATATAGAATAAACATATTAATTAAAGTAATAGAATGAAAATCTAACAAGACTCTACTATTTAATTTATTTTTTCTTGCTATAATTCAAGTATTCTAAATCAGACTGTATGAATGTTTTGGAGAGTTTAACGATATTGGAGTAAAATCCATTTTTATCGGATTTGACGATTTTCTCAGCGAAGAATGGCAGCCAATTTATAATATGCTCAGTTAGAAAAGTTAGCTGCTCTTTCTGTAATTTATCTGTAGTTTTCTGAGTATTATTCGAATATGCTTGTGACTCTAGCTTGCAAATATTTGCCATAAATAGTAATTCTAGCCCAATATGGTCAGGAGGAACGCCTTCTACTGTAGATTCAAACCCGTTTCTCAAGTAGAATTCATTTACAAGATTAGTTGCTTTTCCCCACAGTTCACCATAACCAGATATGCTTTGCATGTATAGTGCATCTTGGAAACATGATTCATATGGCGGAACATATTTCCCAGGAATAGGCACGTTTAGTAATTCATCATAACGTATACTTAGTTTTTCACATTCTTCCTTTCCTAGATTAGTTGAGTATTCTGTTATCCATTTCAATGTTTCTCTTCCATCTGGAACAGTATTTTCTATAGCCAATATTATGGAATCGTTTAATGCAGATGTTAAAGAGGGGAATGTAGGCTTCATAAGGAAGAATTGTGCGAGCCACTTATAGACTCGGCTTCTTCCCTCCGCTATCTTAACATTTTCGTCATCGTTTCGCATGAATACTTCCAATGGTTTATGCCTTGGTTAGCTTAACTCTTACTCCGCCTGTTGGAGAGCATCCAGCTATTGGATCAACCAACGCTGATTTCGTAAAGTCGTCTATCCTCATAATTTTACTGCCCCATACACCTTTTCCTCTCGACGCGTCGCCCACAACTATGTTACCTTTTACCACTCCTACGTCATAACCTACTTGGCTAGCATTTTCGACTTCTACATCAGATGAATTCCACGCCCAGTGACCGTAGTGGTGAGATATTGCAATAACTCCTGGTTTTATTCGCTTTGTTACCTTTATTGGTCCTACAACGCTATCTGACGCCGATTCTACTTTTGCATTATCTCCAGTTTTTAATCCAAAGGTTATTGCGTCATCTTCACTGATTTCTATATAGTTCTCAGGATACATTTCCAGCGCCAGTTTATCGTACATAGTTCGGCTTTGTGTGTGTTGACTCATTTTATATCCAACCATCACTAGAGGATAAGCTTTGTCTACTTCGTCTAAGCTTTGACCCTTCATATCTTTAGCTTCTATCCAAGTAGCAGTACCCAAGTAGTTCTTACCAGTTATCGATTGCTTTAGTACTGCTAATTTCTCGCTATAGAATTGTAGCAGCATCTTGGTTCCATATTTGTGAATTTCACCAGTGAAGCCAATTGCTGGGTCCTCAAAGAAGCCCCCTCTAGCTATTACATAAACCATTTTTCGCCACTCTTCATCTGAGAATATTGATTTAGCATAGCTAACGAATGAAGCTGGATAATTCTCTTCCACGAATCTCACTTCCTCGTCAGACGCGTTAGGTACTTTCCCGTTATATGCAAGATTCACGATTGCTCTAAAGTAGAAATCTTCTGCTCTGTTTAGTGGGAATGTTTTTTTATCCGGACCCGGAATAACATCTGCACCAACACCTCCTTCTATCTTCATCTTCTTCGCAACGTCTATTAAGAATTGGTCAGTACTGAATGGTATTCCTTCACTAGTCTTACCGGTCATTGGCTCTATTGCTGGAACTCTTACGCCGTTGAACTTTGCGTGGTTTGGAGGATATGGGTTCATAATACCCATGTTTCCTTCTAGCCATGTTAGATCAGGTACGATGTAATCGGCCAGCATCGTAGCTTCGGTTATGAAAATGTCTAGAGCAATATTTAGATTGAGTTTGTTTGGATCCTTGAATGTGTCAATTGTTTTGTGATCTGCTGGTAAAGAGTAAATTTGATTTGCCATATATGTCATTAATATTTTTGCGCCGTATGGGTATTCTTGGGCCATCCCTGCGACCGCCTCTGTCCATAAGCCTCCATGAGTCGTTGGGAACCAGTTTAATTGGGCAGGATACGGGTTTTGGCCGGCAGCCACTTTACTCTTGTACTCAGAGGTGTCTTCATATTTGAATTTTTCACGAGATATTGTTATTCCTTTCTTTGTTTGCTTACCCCATTTAGTCAAATCATATCTGCCTGTTGTCCAAGCCGTTGACGTTGCTTGTAGATATCCTCCTTTATAGTGAATAGTTCCGATAAGCATTTGCAGCATGAATGATGCCATAACCATGTATGTCCCATTATACTGAGTTGCTGGTGCCCTATACATTAGCAGCCCTGCTCTTCGACCGTAGCTTGTGAATTCGTTAGCGATCCATTCAATTGTAGCTACAGGTACGCTGGTTATTTCACTATATTGGGCTAATGTGTACTTTAGCGCTTCTTCTTTCAATATTTGCAGAGATGACTTTACTTTAATATCCTTACCTGATTTGTCCTTAACAATTCCGTCGAAGAATAGTGTACCCGCATTACTTGTGTCAGCTAGTTGAGGCTTTCCTGTTGCTGCATCAATTACAACAAACTTGTCTTTATCAGCAGTTAACCCTAATTCATCACCGCGTATGAATTTTCTATTATTTGCATTAGTTGAATCTATTATTACAAGATGTGTTGCGTTGGTCCAAAGTGGTTCACCGTCTGCGTCACTTGCTTTCTGATTCGGATTTTCAAGATATCCTTTATTGAATTTCTTGTTTTCGATAACCCATTGAATAATAGCCATGACAAGAGCGCCGTCTGTCCGGGGGTTAATCGGCACCCATTTCGTAGCGTGAGCTACTGCGTTGCCTGCTCTCGGGTCAATTACTACTAGCTTGAGATCCCCTGACTTTAGCCTTTCAGGAATAATCATTCCGGCTGGAGTTACAGAAGGTTGGCCTGCAGAGTAAACATCTCCAAATGATAGTATGAATTTCGCGTTCTTGATATCGGGACGAAACTGCTCAACTTTGAAGTCGGTTACAATATCATGTCCCGTTTGAACAGCGATAGCACATACCGCATCGTGTGGGATGAAGTTAGTACTACCATAAACCCTGTTCATCCAACCCCCTAAGAAGTCGGTACGACCAGGCTGCCCGCGGCCTCTGAACATAATGACTTGATTAGCCTTAGGTCCAAGCTCTGGCTTTGCTGGATCTATAGGATCAAAACTTCGAGCCTTAGCAAATCCCACTACTTCTCTATCTTCACCAATCTCCTTGAATAGTTGACCTCCCTCGACAACTTCAGAGATTAATTGCTCCCAGCTTATTGGCTTCCACTTCCCAGAACCTCTTGGACCAGCTCTTTTCAATGGAGTCTTTATTCTAAATGGATCATATGTCCATTGCAATGCTCCTTGTGCTTTGGAGCAAATCGGAGTATTCAATCCTCTAGTTTCAGAAACTGGCGTATCATACTTTACTGGTTCCCACGCTGTAGTATTTGGATGATATGGGTTACCGTTTATCTTTACAGCCCTTCCATCAACTACACGTACCTTTATTCCACATCGCGTGTTACAGGCCTGACACAAAGTAGAAACAGTCTTAGCTTCAGAATCTAGATCTGTCGGAACAGGATTCTTCTCCTTATATCTTGTTGGTGTAATCATTTCGCCTAGGGTATCGCTATATCCATATGCGAATACGCCTAAACTGCCTACAGCTGCTATGCCTTTAAGGAAATTTCTTCTATTATTTTCGGTCATTTCGTTTGCACCTCAACTTCTCGCCAAGGGAATACTGACAGTAAAACGAGCATTATGAAAAACCCCATGGCGTAAATAGATATCGTCGTCATGTAACTTTCACGGCCAAACAACGGAGGCACATATGTGAGGAAGCCTTCACCTGTTTTAGAAAGTAACTGAGCACCTATAATAACAGTATACCTCATTGCGTGAACTCCTTGAAGAACTAGTGCAGATATCAACAAGACACCAGCAATAGATTTTCTAATAGATGGAATAGCTAGTAGAATCAGCGGAACTACTCCACCAAGTATTATTTCCAAACCTAGATAAGGAACTATATTAACATCAAACAGTGTTTTTGATACACCATACCATGAGTCTGATTGCTCATATGCCCTGAACGCTACTTCCAACCCTGTCATTGAAAGATCTATTATTAGGAACCACCCTATGTAGGTAGCTAAAGATGCTATTACGTCAACTGAAATTCTACCACCAGTCAATTTAGTAGCTACCACGTACACAAATGACACCAACGCGATTCCTGAAACTAATGCAGACAGAATAAAAATCACAGGGTTTAATGGAGTGAGCCATATCGGATTCGCTTTAATAGTGCCGAACATGAAACCGACATATCCGGTGAATAAAAGTGATAACGGAATTCCTATCATAGCTAATGTCTTTACCATTTTATTGTCTCTCTCAATGCTGCTTTTACTAGCTACAACTGAGCCTAAAGATAATACCCTGTACAGATTCTTCATTACACCTTTTGAAGATGCCTGAAGCTTAATGAATCCTTCCCTAAACAGAAACAGCGCTTCCATAGTTGTAAGTACAATAAAAGCTAGTAGAATGAACCCGAACATTGCCATAGCTGAGGAGAGATTGGGTCTAAACAACATTTCAGTTGCACGTGAAGGCTGTTGAAGATGAGCTAATAATGGCAAGACTGATATCAAGAGAAATGATAGAGAAGTGAGCAGCGCTAGTTTACTAATAGATCTAAACTGTTCCTTCCCAAATACATAAGTCAGAGATGATAGTATGAATGAACCGGCAACGAGGCCAGTTATGAAAGGATAGTTTACAATTAGGATAGTCCATTCAACGAATTCATTTGGAAATATATAGTCAACCATATCATATCACCTTACAATTGATGAATCCAGTCCAACGTAGAAGTTATGTGGTTTAGTTCCAAGATCAGGTTTTAAAACCTGTATAGGTTCAGTGTTGATAATACGACTGACTTCACTATTGGGATCATTAATATCGCCAAATATTCTTGCGCCACCAACACATGTCTCTACACATGCTGGCTTTAAGCCCTGCTCAACACGCTGCACACAGAAAGTGCATTTATCAGCAACGTGTCTAACAGGGTCAACGTATCTAATTGCATATGGACAAGCTTGTATGCAATACCCGCACCCTATGCAAACCTCGTAATCAATTAAAGTTAAACCGTCTTCTCGTTTAAAAGTAGCTGTAACAGGACATACAGGTACACAAG
>DATBXD010000045.1:0-8177 GCA_036514475.1 Nitrososphaerales archaeon | reverse complement strand
CCCAAATCCAGATATTTCTCAAGAAGTTGGACTGACCCGTTCACTAAAAGCAGCAGGAATTAGCTATAATCAATTCATAAAAGAAGTCATATCATACGCATTGCAAAGGGGAAATGGATACACTTAGAATAATGCTAATAAAATAATTACATGAGAATTGCTAATTCTAATTAAAAAAAGCGATTCTTCTTGTCCCTATCTTCATAAGATTCTTTAGCAAGTTCCTCGAACAGTTCCTTCTGCCTTTTAGTTAGCTTTCCAGGGGTTTCAATAATGATTCGAATTAGTTCATCACCTCGCCCATAACCTCTTAAGTGAGGAATACCTTTTCCCTTTAACCTGAGGGTGTACCCACTCTGTATTCCAGCAGGAACATTAACCCTCAATCTTTCGTTTAAACCTGGAACTTCTATCGCAGCCCCTAAAGCAGCCTGAGAGAAATTTATTCTCTTATCATAAATAATATCGTCTTCACTTCGTACAAAATTTTCATGACGTTTAACATTAATTACCACATAGAGATCGCCCGAAGCCCCTCTGCCATAACTTGGTTCGCCTTCACCTGATAATCTAAGACTAGAATCATTATCCACACCGGGGGGAATATTAACCTCAATAGTTCGTTTCTTCTTTACAAGCTTCGAGCCTTGACAGGTTGTGCACGGGTTGTCAATAACCTCGCCCCGACCTTTACATTTTCTGCATGTCTCGACTCTAATTATCCGTGCGAAACCAGACGATTGAGTGTATTGGACTTCACCAGCACCTTGACATTCTTGACAAGTTCTTGCACTTGTACCAGGCTTCGCACCTGAACCGCTGCAAATACTACACTTCTCTGAACGAAAAACTTGGATTGCTTTTTTTACACCGCTAGCCGCCTCTTCAAGAGTTATTTGCATATCGTACCTCAGATCTGAACCACTTTGTTGGCCCTGTCTGGACCTACCTGAACCGCCGAATAACTGCTCAAAAATGCTACCCGTCCCTCCGGAGCCAAAACCAATGTCTCTGAAGAATTCACTGAAATCAGCACCCTTGAAGATATCCTCAGTAGTATATTTATTGTCGATTCCTGCGTGGCCTAATTTATCGTATTGCACTCGTTTTTGGTCATCAGAAAGAACAGCATAAGCTTCAGATATTTCTTTGAACTTTTCCTCTGCACCTGGAGACTTATTTCTATCAGGATGATATTTCAAAGCTAAAGTACGGTAAGCTTTCTTTAATTCATCTTTTGAAGCGTTCCTTTGAACTTCTAGAATCTCATAATAGTCACGTTTACTCATTAACAATCAGCACTGTGTCATCTACTTTTTTTCTTCGTCTACAACCTTATAGTCAGAGTCAACAATTTTTTCTTCACTCGGAGCATTACCTGTTGGTTCATCCTGTGGATTAGCTGTCTGCTGAGCTGTCTGCTGAGCTGTCTGCTGATACACTTGAGAACCTATTTCTTGAAGTATCTTCCCAAGATTTTCAGTTGATGATTTTATATTTTCATTATCTTTACCTGCTAAAGCCTCCTTAAGTTCAGAAACGGCTTTACTTATTTTATCATTTAGATCACTAGATATCTTGTCCTTGAAATCAGACCTTGTTTTCTCAGATGTGTATATCATAGACTCAGCGCTGTTCCGTATCTCCACTTCTTCCCGTTTGCGTTTATCTTCTTCAGAATATTTTTCAGCATCATTCATCATTCGCTCTTTATCTTTGCTTGAGAGTTTGGTAGATGCAGTAATAGTTATCTTCTGCTCTTTTCCAGATGCTAGATCTTTTGCAGATACATTAAGTATTCCATTTGCATCAATATCATAGGTAACTTCAATTTGTGGTACACCTCTTGGAGCAGGTGGAATTCCTTCCAGATTGAAAACGCCTAATGAGATATTGTCAGCAGACATAGCTCGCTCACCTTGCAGAACATGTATTGTTACAGCAGTTTGAAAGTCAGCTGCAGTGGAGAAAATCTGGCTTTTACGTGTAGGAATAGTCGTGTTTCGGTCAATAAGTTTAGTCATAACTCCACCAAGAGTTTCCACACCCAAAGACAATGGAGTAACGTCGAGAAGAAGAATATCTTTCACTTCACCGGCTAAGACTCCCCCCTGAATAGCTGCGCCCATAGCAACACACTCCATTGGGTCTACTGCGCGCTCAGATTCTCGGCCAACATAGTCTTCAACAAACTTTCTAACTATCGGCATACGTGTAGGACCTCCAACAAGAATTATCTTAGCTATATCACTTTGAGCAAGTTTAGCATCATTAACAGCTTGCTCTATAGGTCCTTTACACCGATCAATTATCGGTCTAACGATTTCCTCAAGCTTTGCCCGATTTAGTGTCATCGTCATATGTCGTGGCCCTGAAGCGTCAGCTGTTATGAAAGGTAGATTGATTTCTGTCGTCAGTGTAGTTGAAAGCTCTATCTTAGCTTTTTCACCAGCCTCTCGAACTCGTTGTATCGCAATCTTGTCACGTGAAAGATCTATTCCAGAATCTTTTTTGAACTCACTTACCACATAGTTTATTATTAAATTATCCATATCTGTTCCTCCAAGCTGAGTATCTCCACTAGTGGATTTCACCTCAAAAACTCCGCCGCCGAATTCCATTATTGTCACGTCGAGTGTCCCCCCACCCAAGTCGAAAACCATTATTTTCATGTCTTTTCCAGATTTGTCAAGTCCATACGCTAGAGCTGCAGCTGTAGGCTCATTTATTATTCTAACAACTTCGAGACCAGCTATTGAACCTGCGTCTTTTGTAGCTTGACGCTGATTATCGTTAAAGTAAGCTGGAACAGTGATAACAGCCTTCTCTACTTTTTCGCCTAAGAAAGCCTCAGCGTCCCGCTTGATTTTCTGAAGAATAAAAGCTGAAATCTGTTGTGGGGTGAAGATCTTACCATTAATATTAACCTTATAATCTGTTCCCATTTTACGTTTAATGGCATAGACAGTACCATCAGGATTAGAGACTGCTTGACGTCTAGCAGGCTCTCCGACTAATAGTTGTCCATCTTTGGAAAAAGCAACAAATGATGGAAAGGCTTTTCCACCTAATGATGTTCCTTCTGCGCTAGGAATTATTGCCGGCCTACCGCCTTGCATCGCTGCGGCAGCTGAATTACTAGTTCCTAGGTCTATTCCAATTATTTTACTCATTTCTTTTCTCCCCCATCTTGATGGTTATCGGTTGTTTTTACAGTTTTCCTCGATACTTCAACGATACTAGGTCTAATTACTTTTCCATTTAGAAGATAACCTTTTCTCAATTCTCTAACAATTACGTTATCGTCAAACTCACTACTTTCTACGAATGAAATCGCCTCGTGTTTTATAGGGTCTAACTTTCTATCAATACACTCTATTGTCGCAACACCCTCATCTTTCAATATCTCTTTTATGTTAAGATTAATCATTTCCAGACCTTTGACAATGCTCGATGCATTTGCTATTTTACTACTTTCAATTACAGCAAGTTCTAGGTCATCCAGTATTCCAAGAATTCTCAAAACAATACGTTCACTACTCATTTTAACCATATCTTCACGATCTCTTTTCATTCTTTTTTCGTAATTATCAAAATCCGCTTGAAGATACTTCAACCGCGTAATGTACTCAGTAGATTTCTTTCGTTCCTCTTCTAGCTCCTTCTCTAGCTCAATTAATCTAATTTCAGGATCAATTTCATTATTATCTTCTTTATCCATCAATATATTCACACCAAACAGATTTGTTAAACATATCTAATAAAAAATAAGTTTTCTTAGCCTAAAGAGAATAATTAACAATTGAAAACAGAAGTATCATTACTAATCACAATTTCATGCAGATATATATATATTAAATGGCACTTACATATTACTGGAAGGAAATAAAAATGAGTAAACCTTCTTTTGAAAGTATGTTTTCCGTTTTATTCAAGATTGACAGAGAAATAAGATATGCTTCTGTAATTGAAAAAAGCGGTAAAGTCATTGCGGGAGGGATGAGGAAGGGTGTGAGGCCTCTAGAGCCTAAGGAAGAAGAACTGCGATTAATGGCACATATTGTAAGTGAAAGTACAACCCGTGAAACATGGGATAAATATTTTGGAAAAACAACATATACTATTGTCAAAAGAGCAAAAGTGATTCTAATGATATTTCCTTATGAAAACAGGTTAGCTTTTGTAACAGCTGAACCGACTTTTAGCTTACAAAAAATATCGGAAATACGGGATATATTAAACGAGTATATTCAATATTAAGTTGCTAATGTGACTATTTATTTGGATTAAGCTGCTCTTTCCATTAGAATATTATCAAGTTTTTTAAATGAATTGAGATAATACTAGATTAGCTACACGTTTTCCCTTATGCTTTCAATCGTAGATACCGCACTCCAAATCGTAACGCGAGAGTAGCTTGGCATATTCGGGTCTTGTGATACATCGTCTAAAAGACTTATCGCATTAGCAGCCCTAACACCTGGACTTAACGATTTATCTTGCAGCATCGTTATAGTGTCTTTAACAGTCTTCCTAATGTTTCTAGGTGTAATATTACTATCAGCTACAGACTGTAAAACTGCAATGGCTTTAAGGACCTTTTCTTCGTTATCCTTCTTCACTTTTTCACTCAAAATCTATATCGCCTTATTCGACCTTACCACTCTATTTATAGAACAATTACTTATACTATTTTGCAAAAATTCTAATGATTTTATTCTAAACGTTAAACCAGAATCATCTAATCTAATTATGTCATAAATGGAAATTAGGTAAATTGTATTACTTATACCTACAGATTTATAACATCAAAAATATACAATTAATTGAAGACAATTGACAGAGATGGATAAAGAAAGGCGCAAGACAATTACAAATCTTCTCAGAAAGGGAGGAAAGATGTTAGCAGAACCCTGTTACAAATGTAGTGGAGTTCTTATAGAATACAATGGAATCATTTCATGTTCAAATTGCGATGATGTTAAAGATCTAGAAAAAGTATCTATTACATCGTTAATAGATATAAAATCAAGGCTTAACAATCTAGTCTCTAGAAAGATAGAAGAGGTTGCCGTCGCGTTAGAAAAAGAGTCAGATATTCGCAAAGAGGAAGAACTTTCAGAACTCTTACTAAAGTATTTATCAATCTTAGAGAAAATGTCCAAGAATGATAAGAATAATGACACTAAGGAAGAGAGTTAATCATTTATCGTCTCTAATTACTTTAACTGAACCCTTATGCTTGATTTTATCTTGAACAGCATCGACAGCACTCTTGAGAACTTTCTCAGCTTCCTTATAATCACTTGCTTGTACAACAAGTCTATACTTCGGAGCACTCAGGTAACTAACAGTTATTTTGGAGTTTGATAATTTAATCTTCTCAGCTGCTGATAAAGCTTCTTTTATAATATCGACACCGTTAGAAAGGGAAGATGTGACTTCCAGAACACAATTAATATCTACATGAGGTAATGTTACTTTCTCTTTAGAAACTTCCTCAAGACAATCCAAAACAGGCTTTTGTAAATCAAGTTCAGAAAGAACTGAACTTCCATTTCTAGCAACTTCTTCTAATGCATTATATAATGTACCAAATGTTGTATCTAGACTAGAATGTATCTTATCCATTGCCTCTTGATCCAGATTAAGTTTCGTCTTAACGATTTGAAGTATATTTTTAGCTTTTTCATTCTGCTTGACTTCAATTAACTTATCCTTCTTCTCTTGTTTATTCACCTGCTTAAGGGAAAGATCAACTTCTCCTCGAGCCTTGTTAACTCTAATAACTTTAAGAACTTCTTTTTGACCAGTTCTAATAAAGTGCTCTATATGTCTAACTCTACCTGTGGATATCTCGGAAACATGAAGAAAACCTCTCATCCCACCAAATTCATCTAATGTGACATAAACGCCATGAGGACTTATTCTATTAACAGCAACAACTACGAGGTCCCCGTCATCCGGAATTTCAGTATTCATAACTATCACTTTTTTTCAAATTCAATATAACTTAGTACGACCTTCGTCTTCGCCATCGTCTTCGTGGATTGAAAGTAGTAGTCATCTTTTCACGGCTGCAATTATTACAAAGTAATTCCATTTTCCTTGTTTCTTCATTAAAATACTGACAATAATGTTGCCTACAAACCAACGTACCACAAGAGCTGCACTTCATAGCTTTACTACAACTACATATTTCACATTTCAAACTTCTCCACCCAACCATAATTCTAGATTACTAAAATTTCTGAAATAATATTACAGAAGATATGAATTCACTCATCTTGATCAACAAAGTCTATTAATTATATGTTAACTATCAACCACATTTAAGTCTTCCTAAATTAATGATATAAACAATAACATAAAAGATTATTATTGTGATAAAATATATTTCTTTACTGGAATGTTAATTGAGGAAAATGAAAAAGGGTCAATAATTAATCTGTACGTTAAGATCAACGATTCATTTAAGCTAGAGTTAATAGGAGATGAATTAATGATATTTTGTAAATCACCAAGAGAGAAAAATAAGATAAATATAGAGATCATTAGGCATTTTACGAAATTATTCAAAACTAGTATTATTATTAAAAGTGGGTTAAGAAGTAGGAATAAAAGAATTCTTATAACAAATAAGAAACCTGAAATAGTTAAGCTGATGATTGAAGAATTAACAAGACAAACCGTTTAGTTCTTCTTTAGATCATTTTTACCGTTAATAGAGACCTTATTTTCATCACTTCTGGATTGTAAAGATTATGAGGAGCTACACCTTCCAATACTGAAATGAGATTCTGTGCTGAAACTTCTGACATAATTCGTCTTGTTTCATATGTTGCACTCCCAAGATGAGGAGTAAGAATTACGTTATTTAGTTTTAGAAGTTCATTATCTTTTTCCAATGGTTCAACCTGAAAAACGTCTAGACCTGCGCCAGCGATTCGACCTTCTTTAAGCACTTCAACTAAAGCTTCTTCATCAATGATTTGGCCTCTGGAGGTATTGATAATTATTGCATTTTTCTTCATCAAACTTAAGAGTTGTCCATTTACCAGATGATAAGTTTCTTTATTGAGAGGGACATGTATTGAAATAAAGTCACTAATCCTAACAAGTTCTTCTATTGGCATATATTGTAGACCCATACTTTCTTCTTTTTCAAGCGAACGGTTCTTACTGTAGTATAGTACTTTCATTTTTAGGCCTAAACCTCTTTCAGCAACTGCGGTGCCTATTCGTCCCAGACCTATAACGCCTAGCACCTTACCATACACTCCTACTCCGAGTAGCATAGATGGAGACCAACTTATTTTCCATTTTCCACTTCTAATGTAACGGTCAGCTTCGGCAACACGTCTTGCTGTAGCCATTAATAGTGCAAAAGACAAATCGGCTGTTGCTTCAGTTAGAATTCCAGGGGTGTAAGTGACATAAATACCTCTTTGAGTTGCTTCAGGTACTGATATGTGGTCAACACCCACGCTGAATGATGATATTACTTTTAATTTAGATCCTGAAGAAAGTATATCTGAATCAATTCTGTCAGTAAGCATACAAAGTAATCCATCTTTATCAGCTATATTCTTTATGATATCCTCTTTAGTTGGCAATTCTTCTTTATTATGAATTGTTAATTCGCATCTTTTAGCTAGAATTTTAAGTCCTGATCCAGGTATTGCTCTTGTAACATAAACTCGGGGTTTATTCATTTCTTAACATTAATAGTTCGACGGTTGATAAATGTGTAGATTAAAGTTTGAAATGGTTGCAAACTCGAATTATATCGTCGTAAGTATCATAAAGCACTTGTCTTCGAGTTCTAATCAAGTATATGAGTTCTATACAAATATGATTTCCAAATATAAAGCATTTAACGTTTTATCAAATTCAAATAATTAGATATCAAGAAAAGGGAAGATTTGAAAAAGAAAACTCTTTTCTTATTGAAATTTTATAGATGACTAAAAGAAAAAAGAGAGCGGGGGGGTTCAACAACAATATGCTGTTTTAAACCCAGCCACGAAGTTTCATTGCTTCTGAAACTCTGGTTATCGCAGTGATATATGCACCCTGTCGCATATCTACTTTGTATTTAGTGGTGTTAGCCCAGACGTCACTGAAAGCTTGGATCATGATAGATTTCAGTTTTTGATCTACTTCTTTTTCTGCCC
>DATBXD010000044.1:0-5191 GCA_036514475.1 Nitrososphaerales archaeon | reverse complement strand
TTTACATGCTATGCCGACTGTACAAGTGCAAGTTAGGATTCCAGAAGAGATGGTCCAAGAGATAGATAAATGGGTGGCAGAGGGACGGTTCGCAAGCAGAAGCGAGGCTCTTAAGACAATAGTCACTCTCTATCGGGAGAGGGAACGTATCAGAAAGTTCTACGGCATGCTAGTAGAGCGCAGCGAAGAAGCAGAGGAGAAGCCCGAGTCGCTTATCACTCTGGAGAAAGTTCGTTGAGGTTTCAAATTCTACTGCATCCAAAAGCTGCTGAAGATCTAGCTAAGATTCAGACTTCTGTTAGAGATACGATAAAAAAGGCTCTAAATGAACTTGAGGATTCTCCCGAGGGAAAGGGTGAACAACTTAAACCATCGGATTTTTGGCGAATAAGAGTTGGAAACTATAAAGCAATCTACAAGATAGATAGGAAGAGACGCATAATAATCATACTTTACCTTGGTCACAGAAAAAGTGTCTACGATGAGTTTTCCAGGTTACTCTGACCCGTCTGTGGAGCAATAGTATCAGCTCGTTTTCGCTAGATAGTCGTTTTGAAAAGTTATCGTCAATTTCACGCGTAATTAACCCTGATAATAGCTGTTTAGAATTCTAACGCAGTCATCTTTACATTACATATTAACAATAAATGATAAAGATAAATACATTGTAATGGTAAATCAAATTGTGAGAATTATAAAAAGAAGAAGAGGCGAGACCGACTATTTCTACCTTCAGAATTCCTATAGGGAAGATGGTAAAGTCATAACCAAAGAAAAATACATCGGAAAAACAATTCCCACTAACATAGAAGAAATCAAAGAAGAATTCGGACTAGAAGTCAAGAAATCACTATATGAAAAATTAGAGAATATAAAGAGAAATTTCCAAAGCGAATGGGAAACGTACCCAGAGACAGTAAAAGAAAAAGAAAAGCTGGAAATAGCTATAGCGTTTACCTACAATACGAATGCTATCGAAGGCTCAAAGATAACGCTTGAAGAAACCAGAGACATCATCAAAAACAGCATATCACCACCTAAATCTCTCAAAGATGTGAAGGAGACTGAAAACCACTCAAAAGTGTTCCTAGACATGTTAAGCACAAAAGTAAAGATATCTGATAACCTCATATTGAAATGGCACAAAAACATATTCAACGAAACAAAGCACGATATCGCCGGGACATTTCGCACATATCTTGTCAGGGTTGGAAATTACATAGCGCCAAATTGGCAAAATGTTACACCACTCATAACCCAGTTAACCCATTTCGTAAATAATAGCAATCTCAACCCTGTTGAATTAGCTGCGAGAGCACATTACAGGTTTGAGAAGATACATCCATTCGGCGATGGCAATGGCAGAGTTGGCAGACTAGTGATGAACAACATCTTGTGGCGCAACGAATATCCCATGCTAATAATAGAATACAAAAAAAGAAACCAATACTACAAAGCCCTTCAAAAAGACGAGGAAAGATTTGTGAACTATTTCATAAGAAAATATGTTTCTACACATAAAAGATACCTTCACAAGTAATTGCTTCATCAAATTACACGACAAAACATACTGTTAAACAGAATGTTGAATGGAGTACACTCAAGAAACAGATCCAATATTTGGATTGCCCTACAAGGTCATTTTAACTTTCCAAGTACCAAGAAATTGAGCGCAAATGAATTATGATACCGATTCATACTCTTAAATCTAAATTCAATCATCGTTAAGTTTGATTTGATGAGAAGCCCTATTGTAAGAAACGATATCTCTATCAGATATCACCAGTTCATTACTCTTAGAAAGATAGATTCCAAACTCATTTGAACCTTGAAAGCGGCTAAGGTTCTGGAGGTATTTATTTGGAGGTTGGTAGTGACGGAATTACAGGCATAATTGAAATGCTATTAGTCGTCAGTGAATCCCATTTAATAAAGGTAGACTAAACAATGCCAAAACAACAACTAATCCAACATTGAAACAAAAGCTCAGATATGCAGAGAATATCGTGTCAACCTATCATATGACTTGATGACTATCCTATTGACTTGGCATCCAGAGACTTTCTTTGGGTCTCTGGATGATTCGTCAAGAGTTGCTTAAGCGACTACTAAGAAGCCACTAGGGTCGGCAGGGTGACTTTCAAAGATACGTGTGCCGCTCGATTCCACTGTGATTACCCATTCGTATCCTGCAGGAGCTAAGTCATAGAATCCGTTAAACTCGAATTCTCCAGAGTACCCAACATTTACAATCGCCAAAGTGTATGGTCCATGCGAATGATCGCTGCTTTCATCTGTGGGGTAGGCTTTAATCGTGTATGTACCAGACGCTATATCCTTAACTGTAATGGAGTATTCAAAGCCTTTCGGACCGTTCTTCTGATCTAATCTTTCAGTTGAACAGGGAAAAGTTACCCAGCCTTTCATGTAAGAAGTGCCAGAAACTGGATCGAATGGGATTAATAAAGGTGAAGGTATGTCACTTGATAGGAATATAGGGTCGCTGGCAATGTGAAGACCGCTTCCAGTGACTTTGTAATTCACCCATGGATACAGGCCATATGTAATCCAAATCGGATTTGCGCTGACACTAGCTAAGGAAAACAACGGCAATATTAGAGCAATTACAGCTAAGGTGATTACTTTCTTCATATTCATCAAATTGTTTAAGAAGCAAATCAGTTTAATAAAGACCGTAGAACAAACTTTAGATAAGATTAGAACAATAACTAGATATTTCCGGAAGGCTCACCTATCTGCTCGTTCCAATTTTGTGGATTTCCTTGAACTACCTATCTTTCTTTTAAAATACCTTTGGATATTCTCAAGTTCCAACGAGAATTTACTCGTTAGATTGCTTCCCATTAATGATTAAGCCTCAACGTGAAGATAACGGTGTCAAGCATCTCTCCATTTTCTCTTTAGTCGTATCTGTACCTTAGAAAGATTACAGTATGAAAGTTGCTCAGGCAAGTAATTAATATTCTACAAGCTTTTTATATCATTAGGAGTTACGCGGTTGGGAGTGTTTCCTCTGCTCCTCGCCTATAAGAGTTGTGTAACGCTTATATGTTTAGACGGTCAACCGCGTAACTCCTAATCATAAAGAATCGCATTCATAATAGGTGTATTACTATTTGACAATCGGTCCCTTTGAAATATTATTGAGAATTGGAATAGTATTGGCCACAAGTATTATTTTTGGAATTGTCTTTCTGACTTATCTCCGCTTTAGAAATCGTAAAATGCTTTTGATTTCTGCTGGGTTTGGAACCCATGTACTTTATGCACTAATCACGCTCCCAGAGATTTACAATCAGGGAATACATATAGATGAAAATCTTCACCTTCTAATCCACCTGATTGCTTTGGTCTTCATACTACTTGGAATACTAGAGGACTAGACATATTGTCCAAAGACGTGATTTTGGAAAACGAAAACCGAAAAAAATATACTCAGTTGTTGAGGAGAATCCAGGCATTCATTTAAGAGAACTGCAAAGAGTCTTGAAAATGCCTCTGACCAGTTTGAACTACCATCTTGACTACATGGTTCGAAGGAGAATACTCTCTAGCGAAACAAAAGAGAATCTCAAGAAATTCTATTCAGTGGAGCTTGACGAAAAAGACAAGAAGGTTCTAACGGCTCTAAGACAAAAAACGATAAGAGAAATAGTTCTAACGATCATGGAGAAGTCAACCGTCAATTATGAGTTACTCGAGGACAGATTTGGTTTGCCCCGTTCAACACTATACTACTATCTAAAGATCTTAGTTGACAAGGACATACTTGTACGAGACAAGATAGGGTATCAAAGCCTCTACAAAGTTAAAGATGAAGAAAGAGTCATCAAAATACTGATCACCTACAAATCAACATTCCTAGACAAGCTTGTGGACAAGGTGTTGAACACATGGATTGAAACACGCTTCCACAAGAATATACAAATCCGAAAACAATAAAATGATTCTTGGCGTTGACGGAACCACCTTTGGATCGGGTCATCCAGCAGGTTAAGACCTCATCCATTCTCTTAAGTCTCCCGATTTAATTCATCTTGAATTTCATCGGGAGATGACTCGTTAACGAAGAATTACAGTACAACAACGACCGGAGTCTCATACGCCCCTAGTAGATACAATGAGACTATGTCAGGTTTTAACTTGACGGCTGAGTTGAATTTGAACCGTGTTCACTATGCGGGTGACGTCTACATCAAGTTGACTCTAAATAATTTCGCGAACACTTCCAAGTTTGTCGACCCGGTTGTCGGATTCGATGTTAACATGCAAATGGGTCAGAAGGTTTACGGCTATGAGACGCACATATACGGTAATGACTCCAGCAGAGCATTCAAATTAGGAGAAACTTGGACTAGCAGTAAAGGGCTGCATTGGAAAGCCATAGAGGACCCTGTTATTCAAGTCGACGTCATGCCTGAAACCTACATAGTTAGGGTTTATGCAAAGTTAACTGACGCAAGTACAGGCCAAGATTTCATCATGCAAATTAACGATGTGAAAGTAACCGTCACAGAATAATAAATCACAACTTCAGTAGACAATCCTTTGCCCAGTCCACTCCTAAAGTAAGCAAAGTATACTCGAAGAGCTGCAACATCAAATCATCAAGTAAAACGTGAGTTTGAACCTAAAGAAATTAACTCGAGGTAGATGAAGCGTATCTTTTACTTTGAGGATGTTAGAGTTAAGAGAATTTGATAACAAGTTTATAGGCCGCGGAAAATTCAATGATCATATGCAGAGAACCAACCTGATTATTTTGTCTGTAGCGGTTGTTGCACTGGTGACCGGTGCCCTGTTTATGCTTCTGACTCAGCAACCCCTCGCTCAGCCCCCTGAAAAGCTAGGATACCAAGATATCTCTGGTGAGGAACTAAACACCATGTTAGCAAACAAGAACTTTCTTCTCGTAAACGTACACATTCCCTACGCCGGCGAGATCAATGGTACCGATCTCTTCATCCCATACAACAACATATCGCAAAGCATTGACCAGCAGATACCTGCTGATAAGAACGCGAAGATCGTGGTCTACTGCAGAAGTGGAACTATGAGTGCCGCTGCATCCGAAGAGCTTGTGAAGAATGGATACACCAATATTCTAAATCTCAAGGACGGAATGGTCGGATGGGAACAAAGCGGCTACAGCCTAATTAATCCGTAAATA
>DATBXD010000043.1:0-4315 GCA_036514475.1 Nitrososphaerales archaeon | reverse complement strand
AACATACTCATTCCCCCATCTCCTAATCTCAGGCATACACACAACACAAGCACACATCAAAATAAACACAAATGACAAAACATCTTAACACAATAGCGTTATCCAACACAGCAGCTTCTTACTACTCTTTATGCACTGATTGTTAAATGGCGTCTCGGTCAAATACCTTTTCATCACTTGTCAGATTAACTCTGAATCTTCATCGACGCCTTCATCGATTTGTTTTTCTTTGATTTAATCATTTGGAATAGCTCGGTTTCAACATTTCAAGTAGCAAAGGT
Source organism: Nitrososphaerales archaeon (assembly GCA_036514475.1). Taxonomy (GTDB): domain Archaea; phylum Thermoproteota; class Nitrososphaeria; order Nitrososphaerales; family JACPRH01; genus DATBXD01. Next base: position 4,034 of record DATBXD010000043.1, on the reverse strand, counting down.
ACTTCTGAGAGGGAAGGTATAGCATAATCAGGCTCGCTTTGGAGTAATGTTTTCGCGTTCGTAGGGCCTGTTGGAAGAGCAACTGAGATAACATTCGAATCTTTAGCTGCTTGAATATCAATTATACTGTCGCCGATGAAAATTACATTTGCAGGCTTGATAGAAAGTCTTCTCAAAGCTTCTCTGATAGTTGCACCATCAGGTTTCCACCTCTCAGCATCTTCACGGGTTACTATTGTGTCTATTAGATGGCCGAAATTAAGACGATTTATTACAGCGCTCGATGCGGCTTTACCATTGTTAGTGACTATAGCGGTCTTAAGATCATTCTTCTTTACTGCAGTTAAAGCTTCAAGTGCAAAAGGCATAAGGTTTGTTTGACTCGCAGCCTCAACCTCATATTCTTCAATTATCCCATTTACCAATGTAAGCAACTGCTTGTACTTACCGTTAGACATTTTATCCTCAACTCTCCTCAGTAAAATCGAGATAGATACTTTTTCAGTATAACTAAACTTTCCCAGATTAAGCCTGTTTAGCTCAACAATTACCTTTTCTCTGGATAGCTTATAGTCAAGACTATACTTCGTTAAAGTTCCATCCAAGTCAAAAAGTATAGCCCTTAAATCCATAGATATCTGTTGAATAATATCCGATAAAACAGGTATTTAATCCATATTATTAACTTCATTCACCAAATCTAACATCTTACCGACACGCAATTCTTTTATCCTAATCCACTTAATATATTCTTATGAAGATAGCAGAAAGTGTTTACTGGGTAGGCGTCGATGATCACCAGACAAAACTATTCGAATCATTGTGGAGTCTTCCAAGAGGCGTAAGCTACAACTCATATCTTATCACAGGAAATAGTAAGAAAGTTTTAATCGACACTGTGAAAATAGGTTTCTTCGATACCTTTCTTGAGAATATTAAACGTTACATAGATCCGAAGGAGTTAGACTACATCATTCTAAACCATGTAGAGCCTGATCACGCAGGATCACTATCAAGAATCCTCTCACTAGCGCCGAAGGCGTCAGTAGTAGGCAGTGAAAAGGCTATTGATTTTGTGAAAAAATATCATCCGATTGAATTCAATACAATCGTGGTGAAAGATAGTGAAACTATAGATTTGGGTGAGAAGACTCTAAAGTTCTTCGATGCGACTTACATCCATTGGCCTGAAACGATTTTCACTTATCTCATTGAAGACGGTATCCTATTCTCAGGCGATGCGTTTGGTTCGTTTGGGTCAATAGGAGAAAATATCTTCGACGACCGAGATGATAAGGGTTTTTTCCTAGATGAAGCCAAACGTTATTTCACGTCAATCATCTCCCCATACTCTCCATTCGTAATAAAGTCTATTAAGAAACTTGAAACAATGAACGTGCAGATAAAGACAATCGCGCCATCCCACGGTCTAGTTTACAGGAGTAACCCTTCAGAAATAATATCTCTATACAGGAATTTAAGTTCATGTATACCTGAAAAGAAAGTCATCATAGTCTACGGTTCAATGTACGGGAACACTGAGGCTTTAGCTAATGCAGTGGCGAAAGGTGTATCTTCAAAAAACGTTAAACCAGTTATCTTCAATATATCATACGCTGACATAAGTGAAGTATTATCCGAAATATGGACTGCACCAACCATAGCTATAGGCTCTCCGGTTTATGACAGCTTCATTTTCCCACCAATAACAAATCTACTTGAAATGATTAAACTCAAACGAATCAAAGCAAGAAAATTCGGCGTTTTTGGAAGCTTTACTTGGGGTGGGACTCCTCTAGAACAAATGAGAAAACAGATAGAATCTATCGGCTCTGAAATAATCGGGGCAACGATAAAATCTCAAGGCTCCCCAACTCAGAATATCCTAAGCGAAGCAGAAACCCTTGGCGAAATGCTAGCAGATGTTACTTTAGAAAAAGTTAATGAAGTATTATCAAACAAAACTTCGTAAAATCTGCAATTACTAAGCTTATTCACTCGGAAGTTAATCTAGCTACGTTTGGACTCAGTTAAGATACTGTTTGTCTCACGCCGGCCGATATCTTGTGCGCTGCAGCTAGTTGTCTATCTACACGCATAATTAGTGTTCCTGTTACAATTGCGGTAATTGCTGCAAAAAGAAGCTGCGTGTTTGAAGGTGCTATTGAAATTAGGTAGCCTGCAACTAACATTGCACCTGTATATAGATGGATATTGATTGTAGCTGCATTCGCAGGTACAAGATTCATTGTTTGCGAGTGATATACTAAAGCATATCTAACTGCTCTAATTGCTAACGGCAACGTTAACAAACCTAATAAAGCCTGTATAGGCATCACTTTCATTGCAACCGATAATATTATCGATGTGTAAGTTATAACTATAATCAAAGCATATCCGATAGCTGCTTTCCTCTTACCTAATCTAATAACAAGGTTATTCTTACCTACGGTTTTATCAGCAGTGAAATCAAGAAATTCGTTAATGTAAAGCACGGCAGCTATAAGTAGAGCCACGGGCGTCGCTGCAACAAAAGTTGTTAGAAGCGATTCCATGCTTAAGTTTCCAGTCTGAACAAAGTATGAGCCGAACGTTGACAAGTATCCAAAGTTCAACCCTACAACAATCTCTCCAATACCTCTTGAAGCTAAACTAAGAGGAGGCGCAGTGTAGAAGAAGACTGAAGCCAGTGCTACTAACATTATCGCGAATATCGGCCATCCAGAAGCAACCGTGAAGAAAGTACCAACTAAAGCGCCAATAATTAGGAAGAATAGTCCTCCACTCATAACTTCAAAAGGAGTTAGCAATCCTAGTTGAATAGCTCTACTCCCACCGCTAAAAGGTCTTACAAACTCTCTATTGATTCCATCAGTTCCACTCTTATGATCAAAGTAATCGTTGAGAATGTTCGCGCTTAAATGAAGAGAGGCCCCTCCAATTAGCGCTAAGGCGAAGAATAATATATTGATCTCCGTTGTTGTTGCCGCTATTGCCGTACCTAAAATAACAGGGATAATGCTAGCTGTCAAGAATGGGATTCTCGCTTCAATTGACCAATTCTTCAGTTTTCTTTTCAAAAGCACAGTATCGTTTTCATGACTCTTGTTTTGAGGAAACTCAAAAACAGTTGGGGGTATCCCTTGAACAATCTCACTTGCTAATCTGAACTTCACTATTTCAGGGCTGACTCGAATCAAATCAAGCTTGTCAGTGTTATTCGTATCAACCATATACTTTACAATCGGTGATTTTAAAGCCACATCCTTAAACCACTTATCACGTGCATTCACATCAGGGACTATCTCTGCAAAGCCAGTAACCTCAACTTCGGTAGCTGCAGGAAAGTCCCCCTCATACTTTAAGACCAGCAACGACACGTTTGAATTCTGAAGGATTTGAACAGTTTTTGGATCACCTTTTAAAGACGAAAGATAAAAGTTAAACTCGTTATCGTTTGCAAAATGCATCATACGAGACCGAATTCTCGACCCGTTTTGCGTAGCCACAGAAGTCTGTGGAATAATCTTCAATATTGAAAGAATCTCTTCTCTACTGTGTTGAGCCATCAAGTCTCAAGCATATGAGATACTATTCTTAATATCTTTCCATTATATGATTCAAGGTTTTGAGAATAATCATCAATAACTGCATCTTGTAACTTCTTACTATCTTATCCCTAAATCACTTCACCCCTTGCTATGGCGGATTAACAAGCTAATCAGGAAGAGTGTTCTTGGTGAGTTTTGGCGTAGTGTATGGATGAATTATGGGCATGGGAACATGCTTGATGCTAGGCAGGTTGATTGGATTGTCAGGAAGAAGATTGAGGGCGAGATGAGAAACGAAGATATTGCGAGAGCTCAAAATGTATCTGTCAGATGGGTTCAGCATCTCTTCTCTTTGTACAGAAAGACAGGTGTTGCACCGTCTCTTAAGAAGGCAGGTAGACCAAAAGCTCCTAGCATCACTGAGAGTGAGAGAGCGGTCGTGCTCTCCTTCTACAGGGAGTTCAGGATGTGCGCATGCTATCT
>DATBXD010000042.1:0-4229 GCA_036514475.1 Nitrososphaerales archaeon | reverse complement strand
TCTTTCATTTAGAAAAGTAATTGGATCTGACCTTGAAAAAGGGTATTCTAAATGATGTTTAGAGAGTTCAAACGACAGGTTAAGAAATGCGTTATAGACGCGATGCAAGAAAGTGGATTTTCCCCACCTGAGTTTGACTCTGTTGAGCCGCCTCGCTCAGAGTTTGGCGACCTTTCAATTTCAGTCTGTCTCACCTTAGCTAGGAGTTTAAAGTTAAAGCCAATGGATTTGGCTGAGAATATTGCTTCAAAGATCAAGTTAAGCTGCGACTCTCTAATTGAGAACGTTTCTGTTCATCCTCCTGGATATATCAATTTTAAACTAGACTACTCAAGATTCGCGTTCAATACAATCTCCAAAGTACTTGAGAATAAGAATTATGGCAGAGTTAACCTTGGAGACGACCAGAAAGTCGCAGTTGAACACACTGGCGTCAACCCGAATAAGGCTCTTCACTATGGTCACCTTCGAAACGTAGTTTTAGGAGACTCTTTAGCTAGAATACTAATGTTTGCAGGTTATCGTGTTCACACTCTAAACTACGTGGATGACTCAGGGCTTCAAGTCGCTGACATTATTATTGGATTCAAGTACTTGGGATTCCCAATTGAACCGACTACTGGGGAGAAGTTTGATCATTACTGTGGAGATAAAGTATATGTCAAAGTAAACGAACAGTACAGTACAAATAATAATCTTCTAGAAGAGAGAAAAAAGGTTCTCCAAGAAATCGAAAAAGAAGGCAGTGAAATTGCAATATTTGCTTCAAAGATCACAAAGAGAATTCTCTCAGAGCAATTGAAGACGTGTTGGCGTATAGGCGCAAGATATGACCTTCTTAACTTTGAGTCAGATATCCTTCACGCAAAGATGTGGGATGAAGTATTTCAAAAGCTAAAAGATAAGAAAATCGCTGTAACTGTAGAGGATGGCAAGTACGCTGGATGTTGGATTGTCAGAGTTGAGGGAGAGGAAGAGGGTGAAGAGAAAGTACTTGTGAGAAGCGACGGAACAGCAACATACGTGGCTAAGGATATTCCCTACGCCGCTTGGAAACTCGGGCTCACCCCTGACAGATTCAATTATGAAATCTTCGCCAAACAGTTTGACCAAAGCAAACTCTGGAGAACAACACTTGAAGATAATAAATCTAAACACCCTGATTTCGCACCTTATTCAAAAGTAGTAACGGTAATAGATGTGAGACAAAGCAGGTTACAGCGCATAATAGGGTGGATTCTTTCAGACCTATCTGGAGGAACAACCCAGCAAAAATACACTCATTTAGGTTATGAAGTTGTGTTTCTAAGCGGCAAAACTGCTCAAGCATTAGGCTTTAGTCAAGATGAAAAAGAGTTTGTGAGCATGTCCGGGCGCAAGGGAATTTACGTTAATGCTGACGACGTTTTGGAAGCGCTTCACAACAAAGCTTATGAGGAAACTAAGAAGAGAAATCCAGAAGAAACTGAGGAATGGCTTCATGAAACCTCTGAAAAAGTTGCTATAGCAGCTGTGAGATTTGAACTCATAAAACAAGATCTAGACAAAACCATAGTTTTTGATATGGAGCGTGCACTTGATCTTAATGGAGAGACAGGCCCATACCTCCAATACGCATATGCCAGAGCCTCACGCCTCGTGAAGAAAGCAGCGTCAGAAAAAGAACTTACGAAGCAAGGTGCAATAAATATCAAAGACGAGTCAGAAACAACTCTGCTAAAAGAAATATCAAAGTTTGACTTGATTGTCGAAGAAGCAGCTGCTAATCAATCACCAAAATCCATCGCGAGATACTTGTTCAACTTAGCATCGTTTTTCAATACGTTCTACGAAAAGATTCCAGTAATAAGAGAGAAAGACGATGAGACCAGAACAGCAAGGATCGCGCTGATTAGAAATTTCCAGATAGTTATGAGAAATGGGTTAAGCCTCTTAGGAATAGAAGCTCCTGAAAATATCTGAAAACAAACATTCCTACTTGACTAACCTTCGAATAAAACATTAAAGCAAGCTTGTGAAGGGTACAGGTTGTCTGGAGAATACCAGACAGGTAGCCCGGTCGTCTAGTGGTCAATCTTCATCAGGAGGGCTATGGATATCAGGCTCTGGATCTATAAAGAGAAGAAACCTGGTGACGCCAGTTCGAATCTGGCCCGGGCTACCACCGCTTCAGAACGATAATTTTGCAGTATTAAATAGAGTTAAAAACAAATTTACAGTTAATATTAGTATATGAGTAATAATCATTCTTTTTGAGGTTTTTTACATGGAAAACGACGCTTAAACAATTCAAGGCATTTATTTTATGTTTTAAGATTTTGAATTACTTTTGGGTTTTGGCTCAACATGTATTGTTATGATCAAACTTGGCAACTCCTCTTTCAATTCTTCTTCCAGATGATCTGTAAGATCATGCGCTTCATTAACGCTGAGAGAACCACTAACTGATAGATGTAGGTCAGCGAAAATTTGATTACCATGTCGGCGGGTCTTAACGTCATGAAAATCTATGAATTGAAATTTATGACGAAGTAACACTTCACTAATTTTCTTCTCCTCAACCTCACATGACTTATCCATAAGTTGTTGAGAGGATTTGAAAACCAAGCTAACCCCCATCCTGGCAATTAATACTGCTACAGCAAATGCGAGAATAGAATCCACATATCTCCATCCGGTAAACTTAACGATGAACAGTCCAACCCATATTCCAGCGGAGGATATTACATCAGACCTCAAATGCTTCGAGTCTCCTGCAAGCGCAGCAGACCCAATTTCCTTAGCGGTACGCCCTAAGAACCATGAAAGACCCGCATTTAGAGCTGTAGCCAACATAGAAATCACAATGGCAATATCTAGATCAAACAGAGCAGCATATTGAAAGAGACGTCCTGCGGCAGCATAGATAATCAGAACCGCTGCAGCTATTATGAAGAGACCCTCCATCATACTTGATATCTCCTCTATCTTCTCATGCCCATAGTTGTGACTGTCATCAGCTGGTTTCTCAGAAACATGTACCGAGAATAGCATTAATACTGAAGCCGCTATGTTAACGATAGATTCCAAGGCATCTGAGAGAAGCGCGATAGAATTAGATATGAAAAATGCTAGAAGTTTAATGGCGAATACAGTAAACCCTACAATCACAGCTATAACTGCAGCTTGCTTCTTTCTCAAGCCGCAAACACCCACCATCCATTACTCTTAGGTATTTTCACTCAGATAAACACTGACGCTATAATATCTAAATTTAGCTACTGATATTTGATATTTACATATGGTAGTCCGGCTTCTTTGGAATGGTATCAATTCTAGTGATGATACTAGTTCTATGTGGTTCCCCGAGATATTTTTGATATCGATTTGATTTCTCTTGCAAGCTCAGCAGTAACATAGCTTACTAATATAACCTCAGCCGGCGTAAAACGATGCTTGCCGCTCAAATTCAAACCAAAATCACGTTTCCCTGGAGTGTAGATAAAACCGGCGTATTTCTGCAGCTTGAGGGCGAGATTCTTAAGCGAAGAATCTGTCTTAAGCAGAATACTGGCATTCGTTACAAGTGAATTCCTACGTGCCTTTCCTCCCACTAATTCACATGTCAAATCATTGGTTATGAGATTAATATAGTCCCCAAGATATCGCATACAGATACGAGTATTCACCGGTAGTTGCTTCAACTCATTTCGTAGGCACAATAGAGGACTTGCCTGGTCAAATTCAAACTCATCCGTGACTTTTGCTATCGCCCAACTCCGCTCAGATCTATTTCCCAATAGCTTTTGCGCAACATGTGTCGCCTCTTGAAATTTTTTCTGACTCAAAACCTCTTCAGATAAAGATCTAACAATGGGAATAACGTCCATGTGCAAACGCTATTTGAGCGAATGACTCGCGACTATTTATGGAATTAGCATTATATTATCTTAATTTGCTAAATAATTTCCTTAACTCGGCCAACAACACCATTCTCCAGCATTACTTTTATTCAGTTAGATTGGAATCCAATCCAACCTTATAGAAGATAATATATATTCGCAAGACTAATACAGTGATATGAGCTTAGAAATACTCCAATTATCAGGTGACGGCTGGAGATCAGACCTACCAGCAGTCGATAAATTACTAAGAAAAATAGCGCGAAAAACGAAAAGCGAAGCAACTCGAAAGAACTATCTTTACACCTTAAGTTTATTCTGCCGTAAAAATAATGTAACAGCAGAGGA
>DATBXD010000041.1:0-3834 GCA_036514475.1 Nitrososphaerales archaeon | reverse complement strand
AAAGAATATTCAAGTTCTTACATTTGCCTGTGCAAAGCGGAAGTGGAACTATTCTACAAAAAATGAATAGACCCAACATGTCAACTAATTACATTTTCTTGACTAATTTCTTAAGAGAGAAGATCCCATCATTAACTTTGTCTACAGACATTATTGTAGGTTTCCCTAGTGAATCTGACGAGGAATTCCAACAAACAGTAGAGTTGATTAGAAGAAGTAGGCCTGACATTGTTCATATTTCGAAGTTCAAATCTCGTCCTGGTACAAAAGCAGAGAAAATGAAAGAGCTTGACCCCAGAACCATTAATGAAAGAAGCGAATTAATTCATAAAGTTGTTAAGGAGATAGCTTTTGAGAATAATAAGCGCTGGGTCGGATGGTCGGGTAAAGTTATGGTTGATGAAGAGGTGAAGGGAGCCGTAATGGCTAGGAATTTCGCATATAAACCAATAATTATTAAAGGGAAAATACCTTTAGGAAATACTCTGAGTGTAGAAGTGATTAGGTCAACCTCGGATTGTCTTTATGGTGAAATTCGTCAGACCCATTAGAAGAGTATTTTGTCAATTATTTATTAACTAAAGGTATATTTTTTCAACATGATATATATTAAAAGTAAACGATGTTAATCACATGATGTGCCATCTTGACTTCTAATTCTTATGGAGATTTATTAGATTATTTTCCTAAAATCAGTACTGATAAGATAACTGCGATAGGGCTAGGTACAGCTGGTTGCCGAATTCTATCTAAAATTGAAAGTAACGGATTAAGAATCGATAAATATGCCTATATTAGCTGTGAAAAAACAGATTTTGATTTATCGCAATCAGAAAAGAAACTTTTCATAGATATTGATCTGAGAAGTAAGAGCTCGCCTAGTCGAGTTAGAGGAGCAGCACAGAAGTATTCAAGAGAAATAAGAGAATTAATAAGTGATTCAAGAATTGTCTTCATTGTTTCAGGTTTAGGAGGGTTTAATGGTTCAGGTTTAACTCCTCTCGTAGCAAATATTGCGAAAGAGGAGGGTGTTTTAACTGTAAGCGTAGTAGCAATGCCTTTTGGATTTGAGAAAAGCAAGCATTTCTTCGCGGGAACATCACTAAAACTTGTAAGACAAAATTCTGATGCAGTGATAATAATAGATAATGATGGTATTTCTATTAGCGATGAGCAGATTCCTATATCAAAAATATATGACATAGTAAATGAGAAGATATCATTAGCTCTTTCAAAGATAATTGAATCTTCAGGTGAACTAAGCATAGGTTTAAACAGACTTGTACAAACAATTACAAATGATAGATTCACATTACTCAGTATAGGTACTTCTTCAGCGGTGAATAAGGCTGAAGAAGCAACTACTAAAGCGATAGAATCCATTTATAGACTTGCTGAACCTGAAGAAACATGTAAATCAATATTATATCTAGTCGGTGATAATAGTGTCGTTGCAAACGAGATCGTCACATCAACTAGCCGATTAAATACGATGTTAGGTAACGGAAACTTAGAAGTCAACCTCGGTTTTAGCGCAACTGGTGGAAGTGGAATGATGGCCATATTATTAGCATCTGGCTTTAAAACAACAAAATTTGATAATTACGACCCAATAGAGAAGATATTACGCAATCTGGAAATAGATTCTGACACGGATTACTTAATAGATGAAGACATCTCAAACATAACACAACTTGAAAGATAGAAATCCCCAATTTAATATTAACAAGTCAATAATATTCATGAAACCTAAACTGTTCTAAATTCGTTACTTGTCGAATACCTCAACAATTCTGAGGTATCATTTGAAATAATTAATCAATGTTCTCTATGTTTTCGGATGCTATTGTTGTTTCTGAAGGTTTGTCTGTAATCACTTTTACTTCACTAACAGATGGCTCCAATTCTGTTTTCTTTTCTTCTTTAAATGTGGAAACTGTGACTATTCCAGTATCATCCATATCCAATTGTACAGTTATATGCCGTGGTGGTCTTCGAATTCCCTTTTTCCAAATCACTTCATTAAGTTCTGAAGATATTAACACCCCACTGCTCTTCATATGCTTTGTCACAAATTCTTTTATTACGGATACAGCTCTCTTAGATCTCATTTGTCTAGGAGAGAGAAGCACAAATCGATCTAAAGGTATTGTATAGACCCTTGTTGTTTTTTCAAACTTTTTGTCAGCCATCTAGATTAAGCCACCTTTAATCTGCCGCGTTTCCAAGTTCTTTTCTTTGCAGATCTAACAACATGTCTCTTGGTTCTAGCAATAACCCATGTTGGTACTGAATAAGTAAGCTTAATTTTCTTGAATAGACGCCTTTTAACGCCAGAAGTTTTTACTCGACCCATGCTCAAGCCCACTTTATCTTAAATTCACGCTTCGGTTGTTGAAATGACATTAATAATCTCTTAACATCTTCGTCGGACACAGGGGGCTTAACTTTACCTGCAGAGACAAGTCTAATAACGTTGTCTTCAACTACTTGTGCAACATCTGGTTTTACAAGTCTTACATTTGTCAATCGCTCACGCGCTTCTGAGGTGAATATCATTCTAATTATCCCTTCACGCATAGCCCGCTTTTTCTCGTCCTCTTCTCGACTGTTTTTTTCGTTCTTACCTTCCTCATACATATTGATTCAACCATTTTAGACATATCTTTTCAAAGATTCATCTGCTTTTACAAGATCCTTAAAAATTTCGCCACTTATTCGATCAATAAGGCTTCTTCCTCGGCTTGTGACAATTCTTCCCTCACCAGCCTTTTTACTCACTAAACCAGCAGCTTCAAGTTGGATTAGAGGTTTTCTGATACTTGATCCTCCAGCATCTCTATGATGAGCTAAACTGTATCCGATGCTCTTGACACCACCATACTCTGACTCTAGATGGCTAAGACCTATCGGTCCATGAACGTACACTTTTCGAAGCATAGATGCACATCTAACATACCACCAATCTTTATCCTGAGGCGGTCTTTCTGCGTGTGAGCCAGTTTTAACAAAAGGTGCCCAAGCAGGTGATGAAATTTGCGGCATCTTCCGTAGATGTTCAGCCAGTTTCTTAATCAATATATTTGGAGGTACATCGTAACCTGTCGGCATCCATATCACTGATAACCTTTAACCCTCACAGAGCGTATATTTAGCCTTATTCTATTTGTACCCCTTTACTTTTGAATAAAAACGCTTGTGAACAAAACCACAATCGAAGCACTTTACAATAATGGTCTTAGGTTTACTTCTAAGTCTAATCGTGACGTTAACCCCTGGGACTATAAGATTCTTACACCCATGACAGAATACTTGTTTATCAAAGTAAGACAATCTAATATTATACTTCAAACTTATTCTTCGTGCAATCGCAATTTGCTTCTGAGCAGTTGGCATGTCATTTATAGCTGTAGCTAGAGATTTGTTTATTAGAATTTTAATTCGTTCTTTTGCGAGATATTTAAGTTGTGAACGATTGGTTTTCAAGCAATGAGAATCGAGGTAGTGGCAAATAAAAAGATTGATGAAATTTAGTACTAATACGTCTTTCTGATACAGTGCAAAGTAGGAGCCCTTACATCTCCTGAAATGGGTAGGATTGTAAACGCGCGTAAATCAGTATGAAGAACTGAAATATTAAAACCCGTTATAATGATTTTGCCTCGTGGATAATAGAATACGCTGGACGAGTAATCAATAGTTTATTGCCAAGAAATAAATGTTAATCCTTGGAAAAACACAATGACATAGAAACCCGTGAGTCATTAGCTGTAACGAATTCCTATTTTATTATATTAGGAGTTACGCAGTTGGTGGCAAATGAATTGTGGGGTT
>DATBXD010000040.1:0-3006 GCA_036514475.1 Nitrososphaerales archaeon | reverse complement strand
GTGATATTAGAAGAATGGTCTCGTATTACATTGAGGAGAAGTAAGATGTATGAGGTTATTGAGAAGATAGAATACTTTACGGATAGACTATGAAACTCGATTATCGTAGCATCTTCGTTGCACCACCTGGTAAGTTACTAGTAGTAACAGACTTATCTCAAGCAGAGTCTTGGGTTGTTGCATATTTAGCAGATGAAAGAAATATGAAGTATGCATTACATAAATCTGATATTCATTGCCAAACTGGTGGGGCTTTGTATTTCCAAACAGGATGCGATCATCATTGGGTGAAAGAGACTTTAAGTTGCACTAAGTGTAGAGTTATTTTAACTAAAGATCAAAGGTATTTATCTAAACGTCGCAATCACGCATCTTCATATGGAATGGGTCCAGATAAGGCTATGAGAATTATCAATGCTGACTCCGATAAACCACCATATATATCTATCACATTGAAAGAATCCGATGAGCATCACAAGAATTGGCATAACTTTTACAATGTCAAAGGTTGGTGGGCTGAGGTATTAGGGAAAGATCGTATAATAACAACATCATATGGAAGAACTAGAATTTTTTATGATGAGTGGGGAGATGATCTTGAGAGAAAGAAGATTGCATTTGAACCACAATCTACTGTAGCAGATCATTTCTCTGGGATGGTACATCCTCTTGTTAGGAAGAAAGGAGGTTTGATTGAGATATATAGACAACTAATTAAACCATACAAAGATCATAAAATTACTAATATGTCACACGACTCATGTATTTTAGAATTACCCAAAGAAAATGCGCGAGATATTGGATTACAGGCGGAGGAATTATTAAGACGTCCAATTATAATCAAAGATGAAGAATTTACAATTCCCACTGATGGTCTTATTGGTGATAGGTGGAGCGAGGGAGAAATGGAGAAATTGGTATGAATAATAATAGAGAAACAAGAGAAAATACAGAAAGAGAAATTGCAGAAGCCCTTCTTAGAGCTGATCCTATTCATCAATTAAGAAGGATCGCTGATGCTTTGGAGAGGCAAAATTTATTGATTGAGGAACAATACAAACTCCTTGATGAAAGAAATAAAGCTTTTGTAGAACAATATCCAATTCCATCTCTTAGAGGTCTAAAAAAATGACAATCCTAGAACTTGTATTTAAATCTGTATATACTGCAAGATCAAAAGGTTGGGGGGGAGAAAGATCTTTTGGAGATTTAATTGCATTGATGCATTCTGAATTATCTGAGGCCCTAGAAGAATTTAGAAATGGAAAAAGATATGATGAAATATATTTTGTTTTAGATGATGGTAAACCAAAAGGTATCCCAATTGAATTAGCTGATTGTATCATTAGAATTGCACTTTTTTGTGGTGAATATCATATAGATTTAGAGGAAGCTCTTGAATTAAAAATGAAATACAATGAAAATAGAGATTTTAGACATGAGGGGAGGAAGATATGAAAATCTGGAATGGACCTAAAGTTACATTAATAGCTAGTACATACCCTGCACTAATTAATGGCCCATATGATTTCGAGTTCAGTGAGGATTTACCAGAAGAAAGTGTAGTTGAATTTGCTGGTCGTCTATGTTACCTTTCATTTGGGGAGGGTACAGTAGATGGACATAAAACAATCCAAGGAAGAACTACATCTAAAGAATACATTGCTAATATACTTAACGTCAAACACGGAAGCGTCATCGAACACGCAAACTACACAATCCTTATCGAAGGTGTTAGCCGTAGCCTTACTCATGAGCTTGTGCGACATAGACATTTCAGTTATTCGCAACTCTCTCAAAGATATGTTGATGAAAGTGAAGTTGGATTTGTAGTTCCACCGGAATTATCTTCATTTGATGAAGCATACAGAATTTGGTATGATGCTTGTGATACATCTATAGTTAGATATAAATTGTTAATGAATGAATTAGAAAAATCATTATCAAACCAAGACATACCCAAAACCCAACTCAAGAAAAGAATACGCCAAACTGCTCGTTCGGTTCTACCAAATTGCACCGAAACTAAAATCGTTGTAACTGGAAATGCTAGGGCTTGGAGACATTTTCTTGTTCTCCGGGGAAATATGCATGCAGATACTGAAATTAGAAGGCTGGCAATTGAAGTTTGGAATATTTTAAAAGAGGAATCCCCAAATCTATTTGAAGATTTCAAACTTGAAGATGGTGAACTCAAAAGTGAAATGGGGTCAATATGACTATCGAAAATCTATTGAAAACTCACGATGCTCTTGAAGTTCATTGTAGTGAAGTTTTAAGAAAAGCTAATACAGAGTATGCTATTACAGAAGATTCCCTTGATAATTTCAAACTTGTATCTAGGTTATTAGAAGGTAGAGTCACACCAATACAAGTTGCGGCTGTATATATGTCTAAACATTTTATTGGTATTATGAAGATGGTTAATGGAAATGTTAGACAGAGAGAAAGTGTATTAAGTAGATTCATTGATCTACGTAATTATGCAACTTTATTATATGCTCTAATTGAAGAAGGCGAAAATGAGAGAAGGTAGAAGCCCGTTTGAATTCGAACCAGATGAATTTCTAAATTCAAGTATTAAATTTGGTAAATATAAAGATTGGAGTTGGTTAGATGTTGTGTATCATGACCCTGATTATATTGAGTGGTGTATAGAAAATATAGGTAAATTAACTAAAGAAGAAAAAAATACACTAACTGAGGCAATAGAATCGTTAGATGAACGATGAGCATCCACGTAAATGCGAGAATTGGTTGAGTGACTATCTTAGATGGACAATTCCAAGGAGCGAAGCTAAGGAATCGTATATTTTCTGGACAGGATTATTTACATTAGCTTGTGTTCTCCGTCGTCATGTAAAGGTAGGAGAGGAGTATCTGGGTAGTTGGGAGTGTTATCCTTATTTGTATCTATTATTCATTGGACCTGCTGGGAATAAGAAAACTACAACAACTAAATATTCTCTCGACTTATTAGAAGATATTCCAGGATTATCTTCAGCC
>DATBXD010000039.1:0-3924 GCA_036514475.1 Nitrososphaerales archaeon | reverse complement strand
GGCATCTTCTTGATCTTCGAACACAAGCAGATTATCAAGGGTCTTGTTTGAGACTTTATCAGTTATCCTTAATGTACCATTTCTGTTCGCCGTTACTTTAATGAGGTCATTCTCGATTGAGTTTGGACTAGTCTTGATTTGTGTACTTGACCTATCGGTTTCATTAGTTGTTGTTATGTAAAAAACTTTGTAACCATATGGAGGTATACACCTTGCCATAAAGGAAACTTCAATTTCATCCTTTTTGTCTCGACGGTTTATTTTTATCGTGTGCGGATAGATTTTCGTTCCTTGAGGGTCATAAATTATGTAATTTGTATTAGAGACTGTTTTTATATTAGGAAATATTCTCGTCTTAATTATTTCGTCACGCTGCCAGTTTAATGTGTTTAGGACAATTAACGGTTGAAAAGATGAGTCTTCTGTTATTGTATCAATTCTACTAACAATGTGTTGAAGTGCTGATTCTGATATCCCTTCGCTTATTTGTTTTACCCAAGCTAATCTTCGCATAACATCTTGATGAACTTCGTCGACTCCGCATCCGCAAATACTATCGTGCGGATGACTTTGAATAAGCCGTTTCCACGCCAGCCAGAAAAGGTTTTCTTGATATTCTAATCCTTCCATCCAAGATATTGTTCCAAGAGGTTCTGCTATCTTTTCTAAATAGGTCTGATCTCTCTCGTTAGCTTGCTTAAGATATATTCTACTTGAGAGAACACCTGAGAGGAGAAACTGATATTTACTATTCCGCATCTCTCCGAAAAAGTGGCCTAGTTTAAGCTTGCTAGATCTAATCTTCTCTACATAATCTTCTAAATTGCTGTGAACGACGATCGAGTCTTGAAGATATCGATTAAGATATTTTATGATTTGGGGTATTTCAGGTTGAGGTTCATGAAAATCTTCCCCGTTGTTAGAAAGCAAATATTCTGTTCTGGCATATTTAGTAAGGATTGATTTATTATCATTAATTGTTTTAAGAGCTTTATTTAGATTCAAAGGTTTTGTAGAATTACCTGATTCATCAGGTTCATCATAGCCTAAAGCACGAGAATCCCAATAACCAAGAACCTGATGAATAGCTAATACATTACTTCCATCAGGAGCTTTCCAGATAAATTCTGATCCTAATTTCTCACCTTCTTCTCCAAGACCTCTTGAGAATATCATCGAATCAATGCTGAATCCTCGCAAAATTTGAGGGAGTTGTAAAATATGTCCAAATGGGTCTGGAACATATCCAATTTTCATAACTCTTCCAAATGTTGAGGCTATCTTGTGACCTAGAGATAGGTTTCTTATTATAGACTCACCACTTTCTAGAAACTCGTCAGGAAGAATATACCATGGACCAACAAAAATTCTTCGATTACTGACATATTGTTTAAGTAAATCATGTTTTTCAGGACGTAATTCCAAATAATCTTCCAATATAATTGATTGTCCATCGAGAAGAAAAGACTGGTAATCAGGATACGATTTCAAAATATTGAACAATCTATCGAAAAAACTAACAAGTTTTATTCGTGTTTCTTCGAATGGCATGTACCATTCTCTGTCCCAGTGAGTATGGGAAACCAGATTTATTTCATATTGCTTTTTCACGCATAATTTCCCCAGTCGGATAATTATTAAAATTAATTAGTCTATAAATGTAAGTATCCTAAAAATAAAGATATTTAGATTAACATAGATAAAATGGAATGTTGTAATAATAAAAGACAACTAGCTAATAACATTATTAAACACAAATAATTATCACAAGATTATCTTATGATCGTTAAATATTTCCTTTTGATCGCATCTTCCAAATACAAATACTTTATACTAAATGATAAAGTGAAATCAGTTAGTTATTATTATGAAATAGTTATAAAAAGCCTGTCTTAAAATCTATGGGTAATGAGCGGGAGTTGCCAAGCCAGGTCAACGGCGCAGGACTGAGGCTCCTGTCCTTCAGGGGTTCGTGGGTTCAAATCCCACCTCCCGCACCATATCTTAAAAGTTGATTTTGATTGGTACATTAATTATCTCAATAGAGTAAAATTAACTAGAGAGCAGATATCGACGCGAGAATATACTTTTAGATGAACACTTATTCATTTAACCATTTTGCTACATCTTTGGCGTGATATGTTATTATCATATCAGCACCAGCTCTTTTTATTGCTGTAAGTATCTCAATAACAATCTCTTTTTCATTAACCCAACCTTTTTCGGATGCGGCTTTTACCAAAGCAAATTCACCACTTACATTATACGCTACTAATGGAATCTTGATTTTTGAACTAATTCTTTGAATGATATCCAGATAGGCCAAAGCAGGTTTAACAATAATTACGTCAGCTCCTTCTTCAATATCTAAATCGACTTCATGTAATGCCTCAATTGGATTCCTATAATCCATCTGATAGCTACTTCTATTCATATACTTTGGATTAGAGTCAACGGCTTCTCTGAATGGTGAGTAGAAAGATGATAAGAACTTTGCAGAATAGGCCATAATGACTGTATCTATGAATCCTTCTTTATCTAATGATTCTCTAATAGTCTTTACTTGACCATCAATCATTCCTGACGGAGCAACGATATCAGCCCCAGCTTCAGCTTGACTTACAGCTATTTTTCCCAATAAATTCAATGTCTCATCATTAACTAAATATCCGTTTTTTATTATTCCACAGTGACCATGTGTAGTATATTCGCAGAGACAAAGATCAGTTATTACAACTAACTCTTTCCCAAATTCTTTCTTTATTATTCTAACAGCGTTTTGTACAATACCTTTACTATCATATGCTGAAGATCCTTGTTCATCTTTTTTTGATGGTAGTCCAAAAAGAATTACGGCCTTGATTCCTAAATCTATTACTTCCCTTATTTCGCTGACTAACTTTTCAATTGGTAATCGATTAATTCCAGGCATTGATGAAACTTCAATGGGTTCAGATATAGCTTCTTCTACAAAAATCGGGTAAATAAGATTATTACTAGAAAGCGTAACTTTGTGAAGCATTCGTCTAATATTCTCGTTCTTTCTTAATCTACGCATTCTTATTGTTGGAAAACTCAATTCTTATTCGATTCCGTTATCCTTATTCTTTATAATAATATCTTTTGCAAGTTTATTGGCTTCCATCAAGTTATCGTTTTCAAGAAGTTTATTTATTTCTTTATTCTTCATTATTTCTCTTAGAACCTTCTGACGGTCATTTTGAGATGTAATGTATTTCTTACACATTATCCTAGAGTAATTCTGTAGCTCTATCTGAAGAATATCTTGTTGAGTTATTATTTTTTCAATCCTTTTTCTTATTTCCCCTGCCATCAAGGGACTTTTCCCGTTAGTTGAAATTCCAATTCGAAAATCTCCTATTCTAGATATGGCTGGCATTGTGAAATCACTTAATTTGGGATTATCAACTACACAAACTAAAGCACCTATTAATTTAGATTCTTTAGATAATTTCTCATTAAGTTTGGTATCATTTAGAGCAACTATAATGATCCTTGGTTTGAAACTTAAACTATTAATAAATCCAGCCTTAACTATAATCTTAATAATTTTAATCTTGCCCATTTTACCTAATTTAAGTAGATTCTCTGTAAAATTCATACTTGCAACCGTAATTTTTGACCCTGAATCTAGTAATTGCATCACTTTTCGTTCAGCGACAGAACCTCCGCCAATTACTAGTGATCTTTGTCGATTAAGAAGAAGATATATCAACAAACTATTCAGAACGTGAATAGAAACATCATAAAAATCTATCTATAGGATTCACTATGAGTTTTGCAATAATAAATAATGCATTGTTTTAAATTAATTTGTGACACCTTCAATAATTCTTTATTGGTTGACTTTATTGATACTAATCTATTTAGATAACTATAATATATGTGAGAAATTAACCTATT
>DATBXD010000038.1:0-8803 GCA_036514475.1 Nitrososphaerales archaeon | reverse complement strand
AATAGAAGCGCGACGAACACGCTGAAATAAACATAGGAAAAAGCAGAAACAAGACACAACCATAAGCCAAACCGGATCAAACCGATAAGAAAAACCCCACTCAACCAATAAGAAACGTTAACCCAGTTTTTAGAAGTCACCTATTATATTTTCTGGTTCTTTCGGTTTATGAGCCTCTAGTTGAGGTTGAGAATTATTGGAATTAGGTTCATTTTCCGAGATTTGTTCAATTGTATTATTGGTTTCTGGTTCTTTTGGTTTCATTGACTCATATGTCTCAACTATTTTTACTTTCGAGACCCCACTAATGTATTTTAATATATCAGTTGAAAGAGCCTTTTTTATTATTTGAATGCCTTCAATCAAGTATGTTTCTTGTGGTAAGTTGATTACTACTTCATGGTTGTCTATAAAAATATTTATTTTCTCCTTCTCAATAGGTAATCTTCTATGGAGTAATGCTTCTGCCTTCTCATCAGCTGTTTT
This sequence comes from Nitrososphaerales archaeon, assembly GCA_036514475.1. Taxonomy (GTDB): domain Archaea; phylum Thermoproteota; class Nitrososphaeria; order Nitrososphaerales; family JACPRH01; genus DATBXD01. The sequence goes on along the minus strand of DATBXD010000038.1, from coordinate 8,317 downwards.
CAGTTCAGTTAGAGGTTTAAGGTCAAATGTTATTATCTTTCCGGCATATTTGTGATTAAAATCTATTTGTGCTCTACCTGATCCAATGAATCTTACGAGACCTATCTGATTATCTATCTCAATCTCTTCGCCAACTCTAACCTCTGAAGCCTTTTCACCAAACTTCCTCAACAGTATGCGTCTAACCTTATTTGGGTCTCTTAAACCAAAAGCCTTTTCTGGAATTACATCTATCGTAATCTGCTTATTAATTTCAGATGATAGAAGTGTTTCATCTACACCTTTCAAAACCCATCCATCGCCGACCGAAATAAGCTTAGGTTCATACTTTCTATTTTCTTCATATATGCCGAGTTTCTTAGCTTCATCAATCAAAGTTGTTTCTATAACTTCACCAGTATCTTTTACTCTGGCTGTTAGATCCACAAATATCAGTGAGCCTTTCTCCAACTAATTCATCTCTCTATTGCTCTAGCACCCAATTGAAGTCCGTAAAAACATTACTCCAAAAATACTAGAATAATTCATATGATCAATTTCATTATGATTCTACTAATACTATTGTAGATTATTTAACCTAGATTTGGCTATTTCCAGTGGATCTTTCTTTGTTAATTTTCCTGTCATAGCATTAAGTGTTTGATTTATCGCTGAAATAGTTGTTATTACGTGATAATTATTGACTTCACCCATGGAGCCCACTCTAAATATTTTGCCTTTGTATGATCCGAATCCTCCTGCAATAACAACTCTGTATTGTTTATCAAGATCTTCTCTAAATTGTTTATCGTCCACATTTGAAGGATATGTTGCAGCAATAACTGTGTTTGATCTAACGTCTTTCTTTGCGAAAAGCTCAAGTCCCATAGATTTAAAAGATGAGTAGAATGCGTCAGCACATATCTCATGCCTCTTAATTCTCTTTTGAATACCTTCCTCTAACACCATGGTTAAAGCTTCATCTAAAGCATGATATATTGGTAGAGCTGGGGTAAATGGTGTTTGACCAGTCTCAAGATATTTCAATTGTCTTGATATGTTGAAATAAAGTAGGGGTGGAGGGTTGTTAACAACGTATTTTTTTGCTTTTTCGCTGAGGGATACTAAGGCTAATCCGGCTGGAGCAGCAAGACATTTTTGACTTGCTGTTGCAACTACATCTGCACCTATTTTATCAACAGGAATGTCATCTCCTCCCAACCCCGATACCGCATCTAGTATCAAAAAGCTACCATGTTTTGATGCTAAATCTCCTGCTTGCTTCAACCACTTGAAACTTGTGCCCGTCGAAGTTTCATTAGTAACTATAACTAGTGCTTTAATATTTTTGTTTTTCTCAAATGCTTCCTCTAGTTGACTTATTCTTGGGGCATCTCCAAAAGCAGCGTCGGCCTTTATGAGTATTCCTCCTGCTCCTTCAACCATGTGGCCTGCTCTTTCACCGAATTCACCGTAATTGGTCACAATGGCTTTATCTCCTTTTTTGATAATATTGGTAATAGCAGCTTCAACTCCCCCTGTGCCTGAAGCGGTGAACAAAACAACGTCTCCCGAGGTTTGAAATACTTGCTTAGATTTCTCTGAAATGTTCTTTATGACGTTGGCGAAATCAGGAGTTCTGTGTCCCATTACTGGAGTTAACATAGCATTCATAACTCGGTCAGGGACATTTGTTGGGCCTGGCAACATAATCAATTTTCTGGATTTCATATGGTAGACCGTGTTTAGTAGCTTTATTGTAAACTTTGCTATTCTTAAAATAATACTAACATCTGTCAATTATGCAAAAAGCATTTCAAGATGTATGTTTTTTCAATCATTTGAAGTATTGTTGATTAGAGGTCTATTTGTAGGTCGGTTTCAACCGTTTCATAATGGTCATCTTGAGGCTATTAATTATATTCTTAAGAAAACCGATGAATTGATAATTGTTGTAGGTAGCTCTCAGTTAAGTCATGAAAAATCGAATCCGTTTACTGCAGGTGAACGAGTAACCATGATTCGATTAGCCCTAAATGATATTGGAATTGACACTGGGAGATACTTTATAATTCCAGTACCTGATGTTACAGTGCACTCCACTTGGTTCTCTGAACTTAGGTCTTATGTGCCAGATTTCGAAATTGTCTATTCTAATGAACCTTTAACAAGACTTCTTGTGAAGGAAGCAGGCTTTAAGGTCAGTTCTATTCCTCTATTTACGCGAAAATTATTCAAGGCAACTGAGATAAGATCCAGAATATTGTCAGGTGAAAATTGGAGTAATCTTGTTCCCCGTTCTGTGGCTAATTTTATTGAAAAAAGCGGATGTGCTCAAAGAATAATCGACATGAGTTCTAGAGATTTTGCAGATGACCAATACTAGCTGCAATTTTAGATTTACCATCAACGATAATATAACTAGAGTGGATGTTGTAGAAATATTTAGGAAAAAAATTATTCTACTAATGAATTTTGATGAATGTGATATTTATTGGATGCAGATCAATTCGTAGAGGTTGATGGTTCATATGGAGAAGGTGGAGGACAGATACTTCGGACAGCCTTAACTATATCATCTGTATCGAATTTTCCTGTAAAAGTTGTTAGAATAAGGGGAAATAGACCAAATCCAGGATTGAAGTCTCAACATATTGCAGTGATAAAGATTCTAGCAGAGATTTGTAATGCTGAAGTGAAGAATGTCGAGCTTGGGTCAAACTGGATAAGTTTCAAGCCTAAAGGAAAAATAAATTCCTCTATAAAATATGATATTGGGACTGCTGGCAGTATTACGCTTGCATTGATATCTGTTATACCTGTAGTCAGCCTCATTGGACCTAATTGTGATTTGGAGATTATTGGTGGAACAGATGTAAATTGGAGTCCCACTATTGATTATTTTCGCGCTGTGGTTTTGCCATTATATAGAATGATTGGTTTAGATACTTCAATAGACATTCTAAGAAGAGGATACTATCCTAAAGGGGGCGGAATTGTTAAAGCAAAAATAAAATATTCAAACAATATTAGGCCATTATCTATTGTTTCTACGCGAATTCCACCCCCATCGGCAATAAGTGTTTGTTCAAATCTTCCTAGACGTGTTGCTGAGAGACAGGTGTTTTCGGCATTCAACTATCTGGCAATGCATGATGTAGAATGCGGTGAATCTTCCATCGAAGTACATGAATCATTATCTCCAGGATCTTCTATAGTATTACACTCAGTTGGGGATCAGGGACCTTTTCTTGGTTCAGATTCTATAGGTGAACGTGGTAAACCATCCGATAAAGTCGGGGAGCAAGCAGCTCACTTGTTTCTTAAAGAGTATCTATCCAAGGCGCCAATCGACAGCCATGCTGGCGATATTATTACAACCCCGCTTTTTTTTGCCGAAGGTGCTTCGAAATTCAAAGTATCTAGCTTAACTTCACATCTTTCTACAAATCTTGAGATTTCCAGTTTCCTTACCGGTCGTAGATTTAAAATTGAAAATAACTTAGATGGAACCTCTACTATTTCTATTTCTGAAAAAGGGGTTAAATAGGATAATAGTTATTAAGTAATGTAAAACACTTGAAAGGTTGATATTTAAATAAAAAAAGAGGTTATGAATTGTCTAATCAAAATTATATGCCGGGAGCTACTGCTGTAGGTCTAACATTCAAAGATGGTGTAATTTTAGCTTCAGAGAAAAGAGTGACGTATGGAACATATATTGTAAGCAGGGCTGGTCGAAAGGTTTTCAAAATTACTGATAAGGTTGCTGCTGCTTGTGCTGGTCTAATGGCTGATATGCAGATTCTAATGAGAGAAGTTTCTTCTTACGCAAAGATACGTGAACTAGAGTTGCGTTATTCATTATCCCCAAATTCAGTCGCGAAACTCCTTTCAGTCATAATGTTTGAAAGAAGATTCGCTCCTTTCATAACACAGGTAATAATTGGGGGTATCGGTACCACTTCAAGTGTCTATGTTTTAGATCCATTGGGTTCAGTGATTCCAGATAAGTATGCTTCAGTAGGTTCAGGTGCTGAAATGGCTATTGGTGTGCTAGACTCAGGTTATTCTGACAACATGAAGGAAAAAGATGCAAAAGCTTTGGTTATAAAATCAATCAAATCTGCTATTCATCGGGATGCTGCTAGTGGAGACGGTATTGAAATAATGACTATAACAAAAGATGGTATTAAGGAAGAGTCAATAGACTTTTAGAGATAGAATGACTTTTGTAAACGAACAAAATATTTATCCTGAGAAACTATACTCGTTACTTAAGAAACAGGGATACCATTGGGTAGGTCAGCATTCAGCCACAAAAAAATGCAAATGGCTTCATGAGAGTCTAGTTAATAATAGAACTTGCTATAAAGAAAAATTTTACGGTATACGTTCGCATAGATGTATGCAAATCTCACCTGCAGTACTTAATTGTCTTACTTCATGCCTTCACTGTTGGAGAGCTATGCCCGAAGATGTTGGATCGTCATGGAATAGTATTCTTCACGGTAAGTGGGATAACCCTGAGCATATTGCAGACGGCCTTTTTCTTGAACATCGTCGTATCCTTTCAGGCTATAACGCTCAAGTTATTGCAAGATTAGTTGATAAGAAAAAGTATAGCGAATCTTTGAAACCTAATCAGGTTGCAATAAGTCTATCGGGTGAACCTACCTTATATCCTTATTTACCAGAGTTGATAAGTATTCTTAAAAAACGAGGCTGCACAGTTTTCTTAGTTACAAGTGGTGTTATTCCTAAAGCTCTTGAAAAGCTAATTGATGAAGAGTGTGAACCCACTATATTGTATCTTTCTCTAACTTCTCCTAACCTTGAAAAATACTTGAAGATAAATCGTCCGATATCTCCAGATATTTGGAATTCCTTAATTAGAAGTATTGATGTTTTAAGAGAGCTTAAATGTAAAACAGTTCTGAGAATTACAGCAATTAGAAATATTAATATGTCTTCCAAAGACATATCTGATTTTGCTAATATTATGATTAACTCTAATTCTGAAATAGAAGTAAAAGGTTACATGCATGTGGGTTTCTCAACCAATAGGTTATCTGAGGTGAATATGCCTCTATTCAATGAGATCAAGGATTTCTCTGAAAAACTAGGTGATTCCATCGGATATAAGATCAAAGACAGTTCTTATGATAGTAGAGTTATCCTTCTATCAAGATCATAAAGCATTGAATGATTATCTTCGCATACCTTTGCATTTATATTCTTAAAACTGTACTAATGTCTTGGTGTAAAAAGTAGTAATGATATTTCTATCATACGTTGGGAGTTTTCCGCTTAGAAGATCATATGCAAACATTATGCAATGCACTGAAGATGTTCTATTAATTCCAGTAGACTATCCTAATTACATTCAATTAGTCGATATGATAGATCAGTATCTTGCTCCAATGGCTAATTCTGGAATGGGATTAAGTCTTGAAAGCGGTAAATACTTCATGAAAGGCGACACTATTAAATTCCCAGAGGCTTTTGACAATGAGTCTCTAAGAATCTTAGTTGAGTTAAGGAATAAAGAACCATATAGGAATAATATTAAAGGAATTAAAGCTTGTGTTACTGGGCCATTCACTCTTTCCAGCAGAATTCTGTTAAGAACTAGAAATCCAGGTATTTTCGGGGAAACAGCATTGTCTAACCCCAGTATTGTTGAATCACTGTCAAATATTGTTGCAAAGTTCGCCAAATATTATCAGGACTTGGGTGCAGATTGCATTATGATAGAGGAACCAATTCTTTCAGTTATAGTTGGGAAAAAAATACTACTAAATCAATATAAGAATAATGACCTGATAAATATTCTTGATAATACTCTCAATATGGTTAACTGTCTAAAAGGAATTCACGTATGTGGTAGAATATCTAGAACCTTATCAGAAATACTCCTATCTACTAATATTCGTATTCTAGATCATGAGTTCAAAGATAGTAATGACAATTTCAACATTTACTCCAAGAAAGATATTGAGTCAAGCGCAAAAAAAATCAATTTAGGAGTCGTTTCTTCAAAAACGTTAAGAGTTGAATCAATTGAAGAAATAATTGCTGTTATAAGAAAAGGGATTGATGTTTTTGGAAAGGAGAATATCTTTATGATTAAACCGGATTGCGGCTTCAGAGGATTGGACCCTGATGGTGATTTTGAAGGCGTTGCCTACCGTGCCACTATTGACAAGATTCGCAATATTAGGTCCGCCCTAGACTCTTTTCAGAAGTAATTTAGATACAAATTAAGACGTATATATTCATAGATTCATTATATAATGGACAATTTTATGATACTGTTCGTGAGTAGTATTGAAGTTTCTTCCAAGAGAACACGGAGTTACTGTAATATGGTTCTCCTCTCTTCTCAGTGTCATTCTGTTTGCGCCGTCTTATCATAGTATTACAAGATTATTCTTATTCATAGTTATTTCGATTGCTATTCTTTTTGCTATTGGAATAGTAACTCGTGTTTCAACAACTTTGATTAGATTTCAACGTAGCTTGTTACTTCCTCTTATCTCAAGCAGCTTGACACTTAACACATTAATCGGTTATTACTTGCTAATAGGATCAATTAGTATCAAGATATTATCTGTTTGGATTCTTTTTTTCACATATACATTAACAAATGTTTCGCTCATACAAAGATACATTAAGAAAATTACTAATAGAAAAGAATCAGTATCCTTATTCTTTATTCTAATGGGAATAATGCTTTATCTTATTGAGTATACCCTTTTCTGCCTATTAGGTATTATAAATACATCTGTGATTTATTCACTAATGCCTCTTATCATCATGTGGCTCTATATTAGAAAAGTAGTAAACCCCAACAATTCTAGAGCAACAATATATAGAATTAAGAGAATTGGTTTTCTTCAAACAATTACAATGATAACATTTATTATTATACTCGCGTTCTTTCAATAATGTCTCTTGGTCTTTTAATAATCTTTAATCATGAATTAGTATTATTCTTTACTTTTCAATATTATGCGAGCTCAGAACTCAAGATCTTGCTCATCAATTATCACTAGGGCTATTCTTCACAGCTCGCATACGATATTATTTATTAATATGTAAATAAGGGATATGTTGTAATACTGAGGACTGTTGGTGTTTAGAAATGGTCAATATCGATACAACCGCTACATTAGATGAATTTAGATGTTTTCTCATAAATAGCACATGCCTTACGTTCATCCCCGAAGGTTACCTAAATGACCCTGAGGTCTTCCCTGAGAAGGAAGGTGAAACGGGTTCGATATATATTGAAGCAGCTGACAAAGTTACATTGAAGAAGATAAGAATGGTGGTTTTTATTAATGCAAAGGATATTCTTGGAATAATCTATACTTCAAAAAGCGGAAATACGAATCTCAAGTGGAGGCAAACACGAGGAATATATGGAAAAGTTACTGGTATTGCATCCGCGAACTCGCTTGTAAACCTGATCACCGCAGGTGTAATTACGAATGAATATGCAGAAGACCTTGCTAAACAAGATTCATCAAAGAAGGATAATGTTCCTCATATTCCTGAAGATTTTGACGATTCAACTGATCAAACTGTTCAAGACTCTGATTCAAAGTCACAAATTCCTGGATTGGAAGGTACTCTTCAAACAGAAGACGACATTTAGACCGAATCAACCAAATTAGATCAAGAAACTGGTTGGACATTAGACCTCTTGCGTAATTGTTGAATGGGTATGTGGTCTTTGGGCTGCTTGTTCGTTGGTCGTCTGGCGACTATATTTTTCCGAGTATTCTGAGGTTGACGAGTCCGTAGACTATGTTGCTCATTTGGTCATATTGTCTTAGCCTGTTTCTGTACTCTTCGCCAATGATGCGGAACTTCTTTAGCCTCGATATGGTGTGCTCAACAACGACTCTCGCGCTCGCTAGCTGCTTGTTGAACAGTCATTGCTCCTCTGTGAGCTCCTTTATCGCTCCTCTTTTCTTGAACGGTATCAGGGCTTTCAGCTTTGGGAAGTCGCTTTGGATACCGTCGTATTCAAGGTCGACACCGGGCTTCACACTAGGAGGGAGTGTTGGATGGTTCTGCTTGAAGACATCGTAATCATGCCTCCTCCCTCTGGCATGAGGTGTCCTGTGCACGACAAGCCCGTCTTTATTCACTGTGAGCTGCGTCTTCACCGTGTGCCTCTTCTTCTTACCCGAGTAGTGCGACTTTCTCTTCGCCTTGTTCTTTGGCCTTGGGATCTCCTGCTCAGTACCGTCTATGAACGCTATGAAGCCTGGGAAATACGTCTCGACCTCATGCGGAGTTCTAGCCCTCCGGATCGCAGCGTAGA
>DATBXD010000037.1:0-22610 GCA_036514475.1 Nitrososphaerales archaeon | reverse complement strand
GATGGATTAGCTATAGATATATGTCCATTTGATGAATATAGATTGAATGGTCCTGATAAACTTATGTGGAGTTCATCTGATCCCATTTGGCAACGAATTGGTAAAATTGGTAAAGCTGTAGATGTTAGGTTAATTTGGGGTGGTGATTGGGATAAGAAAGATATGGGGCATTTTGAATTGGATGTTGATGCATGATAATTCGCGCGCTTCAACCATCAGATATTGATAAGCTTCGAGAGATTCATACTAAATTCTATGAAACTGAATTTCTATTCCCCAATTTTTTAGAGAAATTTATTGGTAGTTTTGTAGTTGTTGATGATAATGAAAATGTAATTTCTGGTGGTGGTGTTAAGTCTATTGCTGAATCCATTATTATTACTAATAGAGATTATTCACCACATGAAAGAAAAAGTGCCCTTTTACAAATTCTTCAAGCTTCTATCTTTGTAGCTAATAGAAATGGATTTGAGCAGTTACATGCCTTCGTTCAAGATGATAAGTGGCATGGAATTCTTAAAAAGTATGGATTTCAGGATTGCAAAGGAAATGCACTTTTTCTAGAGGTTTAATCATGGCTAAGGGTGATCATAAGAGAATGGAAAACGAAATCAATGCCCAAAGATCGGGCATGATGGGTGGTCAAGAGAGACTAGAAAACTCTCTCTATGGAACTCAAGGCGCCATGATGAATAATTATAATCAGGGCGCTGGTATGAATTTGGGCTCTTATAATCAAATTATGCAGGGCTACCAAAACATGTATGATAAACCTTTTGGTGAAGGTGGTATGCCTGGGGTTGGTTATAGTGATCCTTTTGGTTCTGAATATGGTATGTATTCTGGATTAGCCCAACAAGGCGGTGGTTATGGTTGGGATCCAGAATGGCGTGGTGCTGTAAGCGGTGCTATTGGTGGATATGGTGATTTTGCTAAAACAGGTGGATTTAGTGAAGCCGATTTACAAAACATAAGAGCACGGTCTATTGCACCGACGCGCGCTATTTATTCTAATGCTATGGACCAAGCAGCGCGCGGTCGTTCTTTACAACAATTCTCACCTAACTATAATGCTGCATTATCTAGAATGGCGCGCGAATCTGGTTATGCTATTGGAGACATCAATACTAATGCTAATGCTGGTATTGCCCAAATGGTACAGCAAGGTAAACTAGCTGGATTAGCAGGATTAAGTGGTACAGGATTAGGTGCGCAAGGTAGATCAACTGATATTGATAGTCTTAACGCGCAAATGAAGTTGGCTGGTCTAGCTGGCATGACAGGTATTGATCAATCAAGACTTGGTGCTGATTTAAGTGCTTCTGCTGCTAATGCTGGTAATGTTCAGGATGAAGCGCGTATGAGAATGGCTGCATTAGGTGGAATGACTGATCTCTATGGAACTAATCCTGCATTAGCTAATGTATTCGGTTCACAAGCATTAGGAGCTGGTCAGAATCTATTAGGTGGTCAGGAATTACGTAATCAAATGGGATTAGGACTAATAGGTTCGCGTTATAACAACGCGCAATTACCTGGCAATTTCCAATCTGCTATGGGTAATATTGGTTCTGCTATGGGTGTTGGTGGTAGATTTGTTGGTGGATTGATTGGATTAGGAGGTTTAACTGGATTAGGAGATTATGGTAAGAAAATACTTGGTATTGGTGGTGGTAAAAGTAATCCTCTTGGTGGTTATAATCCTGGTGGGTACAGTTCATAGGTGATTTATGGCTATTCAGGACATTCAGTTACTTAGTCGCCTAAATAACATATTCAATCCAACACCATTTAATCAAGCTTCATTGCCTGGTAGAGTTAATCCTATGCTTCAGGCTCCATCTTTTCAGCAACCAGAAATAAATATGGCTGATAGATGGAGTCAGCTTTATCAGCCTGATTTACGTGGTCAGAACATGCTTTACGGAGCATTAGAGAATTTTCCTCAAAGAGATCAATATAAACCATCTACCTTGAGGAAAATTGGTGCTGCAATTTACGGAATGAGTCAGGAGGATCCTGCTAAAGCTTCTGACCAATTTCTGAATTATCATTACTATAATGCTCTTAATGATTGGATGAATAGAACTAAACCAATTCAGGAAGCAGCAGGTCTTGAGCGGGAATATAATACTAATCAAAGAATGATGGCTGATCAAATAATTCGTAGAGAGCAAGAAGATAGAAGATTAGCTGAAATGGAAAGAAGAAATAAAGAATCTGAAGAACTAAGAGGTAGACAATTAGGTGAAACTGAAAGAAAGAATCAAGCTACTGAGGAGTTGAATAGAAAAAAACTCGGTTTAGCACAACTTAAAGCTAATAATTATGATTTAGTAATTGATGATAACACCGGGCTTGTTGTTGGAGTTAACAAAATTGACCCAACTGATGTAGTTCAAACTGGAGTTAAATCTATAGAACTAAGTGATTTAGATAAAGCTAATTATGGATTGAGAAATAGATTGCAAGTTGTTGGAGCACAAGGGACGCAAACTAGGCAGAATATTGCTGCTCAAGGTGAACAAACTAGGCAAAATATTCAACAGAGAGCTATTACACCATCTAGACCAACTACAGGGCCAACAACCCAAACAGAAATTGTTTATGATTCTGAAGGTAATCCTACCGGTACCAGAATTGTACAAAGAAGTCCAACTACAACCTCTAGTGGTCAACCGCTAATGGTAAGGATGATTGGGCCTGACAATAATGTTTATGAAGTTCCTGTTGATAAAGTTTCAGATGCTATGAAGAGCGGTATGAAAGTGGTGAAGTAATGGCTCAGTGGAAACCACCTGACTACGCGCAACCTATTGGTTCAACATGGAAACCACCTAGCTTTGCGCGTTTAGTTGAACAAGCTCCATTACCACAAAAATCACTGTGGGAACGCGCTATTACTCCACTAACTACATTGCCTTCAAGAGCAATAAATCCGCTTGCTGAGTCCTTAATGCAAAAAGGAGAATCTGGACAGGGTTTTCTTGGTCAAACCTTACCTCTTTATGGCGGAGCCTATTTACAATCTTTGGGGAATGTTGTCAGTGGATTGAGCAGTCCATTAAACTTAGCTTTAACTGGAGCTTTTGGAGGTGCTAATTTAGCGACTGGAGCGGGTTTACCAGGATTAAGCTCTGCATTATCAACTACTGGGCGCGCGTTGTCCATTCCTGTTACAGCTTCAGGTGCTTATCATGCTTACACTGGTGAAACTATTCCTGAAAAATTATTAGGTGGAATAGAAATGGTTGGTGGTGGATTGGGAATGCGTGCCCCACGTTCAATTTTACCACCATCTCAAGTGCCACCTAAAGCACCTCAAATGCCTGTTCAGAATTTGAAACTCGGTGTTCCTGAAATTAATCAACCTAGAGGATTATCCTCATCAGAATTTGGATTACCAATTCAACAAGTTGCTCCTGTTTGGAAACCACCATCTTACGCTGAACCAATAGCGGCGCGTACTCCTGAAGGTGTTAAGATTGGAGCTGATATAACTTCTCTGGGTAAGATTCTTGGCTCTAGTCTTTATGCTGGTGATATTGGTAGAATTGCTACTAAGGAACTAATTCAAAATTCTTTCGATGCTGTTAAGAATCTTGGTAAGTATGGTGAAATTAAGGTTTATTTGGATAGACCAGGAAAATTTATTGAAGTTAGTGATAATGGATCAGGGTTAACTCTTAATGAGATTAGTACAGTATTTACGGACCTTGGTTCTAGTGGAAAAAGAGCTGATCCTACTGCTGCTGGTGGGTTTGGACTAGCTAAAGCTGCTCCTTTGCTTGGAGGAAAGAAAGTTGAAGTAACTAGTATTGCTGATGAAATCATTGCTCAAGGAGTTAAACGTAGAGTTGAATATAAATTTAGCGGAACTCCTGAAGAATTGCTTTCTGGCGTAAAAATTAGGAGCAAGTATGTAGGTTCTGACAAACCTACAGGACTAACTGTTAGAACTTATTTGCCTGGTGAGGATATTCCTTTCTATAATATTAGCAGTTATGTTCGGGAATTAGCGGAGAATTCTGTTGGATTACAAGGTAAGATAAAATTTATGGATAAAGCCTATGAGGGATGGCTTGATTGGCTTGATGATTCAAAGGAATTTAGATCGCCCTCTTTAAGAGGTGCTAATATAGAAACTCTAGAAACTCCAGCATCGTTAATCGATATTATTATTCCAGAAGGAACCAAATATGGTGAATCAACTGGAGTTCCTTATAAAATACTAAATAATGGATTGTATCAGGGTGGTGGAAGAGTAGGATGGGATAAGCTACCGGGAATTCCAGAAAATATTATTGTCAACATTAGATCGAAAGTTCCTGAAGGTCATCCAGATTATCCATTTACCGCTAACAGAGAATCAATTAGAGGAGTAACGCTAGATAATTTGGGAAAATTTATTAATGATGCTATTATTAAACCATCAATAGGCAAAAGAGTTGGGGAATTAAAAGCAATTTATGAAACTATGCCAGAAATGATCTTACCAACTGGCAAAAAATTTTATGTTTATAACACTGGTAATAGATTTAATCCAGAAGAATTAGAAATTATTAAAACTAGTCCGGATATGATTAAGTTATCTACTGATATTTCTGAAATAACCGAAAATGCAAAGTTAGCTCTACAAAATATTGAATCATTAGAAATTTCAAAATTAGAAAAAATTGGAATAATATTTGAAGATTCTCTTTATGGAATTCATATTCCAGCTCCGGGCGAAGGTAAGTCAGCCATTTTAATAAATCCTTTCACTATTATAAAAGATAACACACCAGAACAAGCATCAGCAGGATTTCTACATACAATTTTGCACGAAGTAGCTCATTTACCTGGTGGTGGTCATGACCAAGGATTTACTACTAGATTAGCTGAAGTTTATTCAAAGTATGGAGCCAGCAATGCTACAGCAGCTCAAAAACGATTCTTCCAGTCCATTACAAAAGACGGACGAAGTTACACTCCAGAATTACAGACGTTATTACAGCGATATCAAGAATCTCAAGGGAGAAAGTCACTTGGCGATGATCCTCTCTTGGGAACGGGAATTAAGCAAAAAGCTCCAGGAACCGGAAAGGAGCAAATTCCTGGCGGTAATCAACCAGATGGAACAGGAATTGCTGTTCGCAAGCTCATAGAAGTAATTAAAACTGCGCGTCCTATTCGTCAAGTTCAAGAACAACTTTATAGCACTGAAAGAGGTAAAAGAATAGCAGCCAGTAAAGGAGTAAAGGAAGAAGGAGAAGCAGGCTTTTACAAAGAACTTGGACTAATGAAAGGAGAATTACCTAAAACCGGATTTGAATCAGTTAGAGAAAAATTTGAACAAATAGATATAGATAATTTATTTAAGGCTATAAGATATTCAGATAAACTAAATGATTTTCAGAAGTTACATGCACGCACCGGATTAGCTAAGTTATTTGGTGAATATGGCGGAGAAGTTCCTCAAAGAAGTGAACTAGTTCTACTAGAAAAAGTATTTGGTTCTGAACTATCTCAAGTAATTGAAATGCACGGAGGACTAGGAGTTATTCCTGGTAATATAAGAGAACATATTGGTCAGGCTATAAACGTTCCTAAAGCCATCATGGCTTCGATGGATTTTTCTGCTCCATTAAGGCAGGGATTACCATTGATTGCTAAAAAGCAATACTGGAAATCTTTTTCAAATATGTTTAGTTTGTGGAAATCCGAGAAAGCCTTTCAATCGCTTCAACAATCATTACATCAAAGACCATTGTATGAATTTGGGGAACGTGCTGGATTAAAGCTTACTGATATCGGTCAAGGATTGAAAAACAGAGAAGAAGCATTTCTTAGTCAGTGGGCTGAGCAAATTCCTTTAGCTGGCATTGGAATAAGAGCTTCTGAAAGGGCCTATGTTGGATTTCTTAACAAACTAAGAGCTGATGTATTTGATGATTTAGTTAAACAAGCATTGAATTTGAACCTCAATATTTTAGAGGAAGCTCCTCAAATTGCTAAATTCGTAAATAATTCTACTGGTAGGGGTTCACTTGGCAGATTAGAAAAGATTGGAACTGAATTAAATTGGGGATTCTTTTCTCCTAGACTTATTACTAGTAGATTAACAATATTGAATCCAAGTTACTATATTAAGGCTACTCCATTTGTCAGAAAAGAAGCTCTCAAAGCTTTGTTTTCAATAGTTGGGGTTGGCTTAACGGTAAATTCGTTAGCTAAATTGAGCGGTATTAAAGTTGGAACTGAGCCTACTAGTTCAGATTTGGGTAAGATAATATTTGGAAATACACGTCTTGATCCTTGGGGGGGATTCCAACAGTATATTGCAGCAGCCATGAAATTAATTTCCGGTAAATCAACTAGCACAATTTCAGGTAGAGAATCTAAATTTGGAGAATCCTATGTAGCTCCTACAAGACTTAGTGTTATTACCCAATTAGGTGAAAGCAAACTTAGTCCTATAGCTTCATTTGCAGTAGACATGTTAAGAGGAAAAGATTTTACTGGTAAACCTATAAGTCCGTCAGCAGAAGTGGCTAGCTTATTTACTCCTATCATTATTAGAGATACAATCGATTTAGCTAAGGAAGATCCAAATTTACTTCCTTTAATAATTCCAGCAGCATTTGGAATGAGTGTTAATACTTATGAACGAAGGGTACCAAAAATAAGTCCAGGTAGAATGTTGCAAATTCCGAGATAATTATGCCGATCAAAAGCGCGCGTCAGTTTCGTCTAATGCAAGCGGCGGCACATGGCAAATTACGTTCTATTGGTCCTAGTAAAGAAGTAGCGCGTGAATTTCTAAGTAAAACTAGTCATAGAAAGAAATCTAAATTCGCAAAACAGATTGTAAAATAATACTATTTTCTGTTTTCCAATTCTAAAATATACATTCTAGCTTCTGCTAGAGTGCGATATAACATTAGAAGCATAATTCTAGGAACTTCTTCTGTTTCATCACTATCCAAAATATTTTCCAAGCTTTTAATAAGCTTTTCTAGTTCAGGAACTAAAGCTGGATAATCTTCCATTATTTTATCTCCTATAAGAAGTGGTGCCACAGATGAGATTCGAACTCATACTATTCAGATTTTAAGTCTGTTGCCTCTACCAGTTGGGCTACTGTGGCAATGAATCCTGCTGAATTTTTATGTCCACCTCCTCCATATTTCTTAGCCACTTCACTTACATCAAAATCCCCAATAGATCGCAATCCCCATTGTCTTTTGCCATCATTTCTATCAAAGTAATAAGCTGAAAACAATCCTAAATTTCTTTTACAGAGTTCATTTCCAACTTCACTAAATAGTATTGAAGCATTAACAACAGGAACAGAATAACCACCTATATCTTTCATAATAAAAGTATTACACATATCCTTAACTAATTTATCCATATAACGAAGAATACCATGTCCAATAATTCTTGCATCTTTAATATCATTTTCTAAGCGTAAATATAAATAATTATAAATTTCAATATTCATTTCATAGGATTGAATATAGGCATTTATTGCTCTTGATTCATTTTCTTTGAATAACCACAAATCTCTATCCTTGATATATCTAACTAGAAAAGGAATATCTAAATCAGGAAAGAACCATTTCCAGGCTAAAGAAGCGCCGCTTTCGTTCATATCAAATATTGCATATGAAGCATCTTTTAGAGAAGTTTCGGCGGTTTTGTGATGATCTAAAACTACTAATTTATTCACTTTGGAATAAAGTAAATCCATCAAATTTCGTGGTAAACTGAAATCTACGAAATAAATATCATCATTTCTGTTACAATTTTCTATAATCGATTCGTAAGGCTCTCCATAGTTTATTGGTATATAATCAGCATGTTTACTGAATTCTCTCCAAGCTACCCATGCACTACAGATGCCATCAAAACAATTTTTGTGATAATAAATTTTAATCACGATTACTTTCCCTTCAAATGATTTGTCCAATCAGTTACTTGTTGAATAGGCATTCTATACACAATTTGATTACCTACTGACTCAACTATAATTACTCCTGCTACTTGAAGTGATTCCATGATCTCATCCCATTCCTGAGATGACGCGCGCATCCAATACTTCCTATTTAATTGTTGGCGCGTAATCATATGGTTGGAACGGTTTATCAATTCATTTATAACTAAAGCTTTTTCTTGTGTGCTTACTGATTTACCACTACTCATTGTAGTCTTTCTTACATTACCTATAAGGAATTCACATCTACTAATAGCTTGCTCCATTGAAAGAAGATTTATAGTTAATTTAGGAGAACTAGACAATGAAATCAACATAGCTACTTTCATTACTGATTCAGAAAGCCTATTAAGAGTTCCTGTTGGATCTTTAACATCTTGTTCTTCCATTTTATGAATAAAATCATGATACCATTCTTCATATAAATTACCAGCAGGTGTATTCTCTAAATCAGCAAAAGCTCCATGAATTTTAGCTAATTCTTTTAAGTATATAACTAAATGTTCATAATTAGGAATTACATCAGGTTTACGAATTAAAGGATTTATTTTGTTTCTTTTGCTTTCATGAATAATGAAGGAACGCGCGATGTATCCACCTTGTATATCTTTTCTAGTGAATAATGCTTCGGCATGAGCCTCATTTAATCCACCTAATAAAGTGATAGTTGGATCTTTCAGAGAAAATACTTCCATTTTGAGAAGTGATTTATATTCACCGGTATTGTATGAACGATCATACAAATCCGTAAGAATATCTAAAGCTGCTTTATCTTCTACAATTGATGCGCTCAGTTCTGATGAACATATGAATGCTGCTGATCTAGTGTCAATCTTACCACCCGGTTTAGTTTCTGCTGTTCCAAGCTCTTTAAGAATTCCTTGAATTGAACTTCTACCAGAAATTATTTTAGTGGCATTAGTAGCGCGTACCAGTTGTTTAGCAACATTTATAGGTGGTCCTTTCTTTAATCCAGAATCGGCATAAAGAAGTACATATATATTTGGGTATGATTTATAGAGGTATCGATTAACCCATACGTTATCTCTTACTACTGCACTAATAATAGTTAATGCTGCCCAATACCAGAAATTAACTGGCGATTCAAATTCTTCATGTTGAGCTAAGAATTCTTCAAGCCATGTCATTTGTTATTTCAAAACTGTATGTAAATCTGACAGGAATTATTTCTATATCTGTTAATTCAAGATTATTTATGCATTCAATTGCAACTTCTCTATCTGGAAAGATGTAAACTAATCTTCTATTAGCATCAAAACACCAATTATCAAGACAATTCATAGTAAAATAAAGTTCGCCTCTTTTAGATTTAATTACATAACCAGTTAGAATTATCATTGCTCACTCCACCTAATCATATTGCGAACTATTTTAACTGCTAATTCATTATCATAATCTATGTATGAATATTTCAATTCTTTGAGCAGGGCTAATACTTCATCTTTATTGAGAACGAATTCATCACTTGCGGTCAGATTAATAATGCCAACATTTACAGGAGCAATACGCGCTACTACTAGCAAAAATTGAGCTAATAACTCCGTTAATGAATCAGCTTCAATTTTTTCATAAGCATTGAAGCTTTCATCATGAATTAGCAACTCCAATCTGTAATTCATGGTGTTTTATCCGTATAGATTCGTTCAACAATATCTACTTGTTTATCACTTAATCTTCTATACAATTCGAACTGCTCGGTTATTGATTCCATAAAATCTAATTCCCACTTAGTCAAGTTAACTCCATGTTCGTTAATATAATTTATCCATTCCTCAACTAATTTGGGATCTTTATCCATTATTTCACCAATTCCATAAAATTAAATTTACTTAAATCTTTATAATTCATTCCTTCCTCAATATCACAAGGAATGATTAGTTCTCCACGCGATAAACTACATCTCTCGAAATTTATAGGTCGTTCAAATTCTTCCTTAAGAATACTAGCAGCATCATACCTTCGTAATATAGGTACACTAGTAAGCAAAGCATCGTGAGATTCCACCAATATTTTAATCCACGGCGCGCGCTTCCTAATACGTAAAGCTGCTGCTTTCGTATTCTCACTGACAGTACGTTGAGGAAGGTAACTAAATGCTTGGCGAAATAATTCCTCATTCCATCTTTCAAAGAATGTTCTAATTCCACCAATTTCAGCATCAATTCCATGAGGTACTGGAGCTACTAGCCTACGGTTTCTTTCAAGACATTTTCTTATCTGATTATGGTATACCTGCTGAATCTTGGGTTGTCTATTGTGAAAAATCCGTAGTGCATTTTCTGCTTGAGATTCTGAGATAGTGATCGGTATTTTATACTTTCTAGCTTGAGTATTAACTTCAGTGGCAGCTCTGCGTTTACCTGCTCCAAGATGGCCGGCATGACGCAATGTTTTACCTGCAAAGCGAATCGGGTGCTCATATCCCAGTACTTTCTTAGAATAATCAAGTTCAGTACCACCGAAGAACCAAGAAGCAGTAAGAGCATGATAATCATGTTCGTCTATATCCTTTAAGGCTTGATAATCTTCTGCTAATAGGAAAATAACGCGCGCCTCAGCTTGACTACTATCTGCTTGAAGAAAAACTTCACCATCATCAGGAATAAACATAGTTCGTATATCAGCACCAATATCACCATGTTTGGTGATAGTTTGAAATGCCATTCCTCGTGCAATTTTTCTTTTAACTTTTTTGCCATCTTCGATCAATGTTGTTTCAATAGAAGGTCGAATAGGTGGTTCCTGTTGTTGTGTAGCTGAGCGGCCAGTCTCCAAACAAATGTAGTACGAAGTTCGCATTCTACCATCAAAATCAGGAGGTGAATATAAATATGAAGATAAAGTTTTCTTAACACGTCTATCTTCAAGAATTAATTCAATTGCGCGCTTTTGATTTTCTTTCTTAACCGCACCATTTAATAATTGTGTTAAAACTTCTTCACCTACTCCACTACGAGGAGGTATATGTAGTTTTTCATAAAGCAAATCAGATACTTGTTTGGGAGATGACGTATTAATGTATTCACCAGTTATTTTAAATAATTCATATCTAACCTTTTCATCCCATTCTATGTATTTATGAATAAGTTTCTTACGAAGATTTTCATCAATTCTAAATCCTACTTGTTCAATAGCTGTATCTGATTCATTAAAGAAATACAATTCATGCAGAGGAAGTAAAAAATTTTCGTAATAAGCGCGCGTTCCTAATTCATCCATGTCGGAATCTAATGCTTCATCTATTTCCTTCGTTATGCACGCATCTCGCGCGCATCCTATAAGTAAATCTTCTACTTTTCCTTCATACATTCCTTCATCTTTGTAATAAGGTTCTTCAGTATATATAGAGGTAAGAAAGGATAAATTTTTGGGTAGTTCTGGATTGATAGCAAATGCTTTGAGCATTGTATCTGAATGCAGTTTTTTAATAATAAATCCTAATCGTTTGATTTTATCACGATCATAACCAAAATTTTGACCAACTATTTCGCGAATAGATAGGAACTCAGATAACATATTCCACATAACTATTAAATCTGAATCTGGTATATCCGAAATATTCCATATATTCCACAAAGGTATAGTTATTCCTTCTCGTTTATCAAATGAAATTCCTACGCAAATTGGAATACACTTCATAGCCTCAATATCAATTGAAGGATACTTATAATTTTTATAACGTTGTGTGAAATCGTGAAATTGTGCAGAATTTTTGCATATTTGTAGAGTACGTTGTGGCAGGTGTATTTCTTTGAACAGGGATTGGCGCGCGGCGCGCTTCAAATCTAAACTAACTATAGCTTTATTCCAATATCCTTTAACCTCACCTTCCTGATGAAGAATATGGGCGGGATGATATGTTGGTATTACCTTATAACCCATTCCCTGTAGAATACTACCACGAAACTTCTGAATATTACTTTTGCCTGTAAGAGCCCATAAAGCTGTAGCACCTAAAGCTATGATTACGTTAGGCTGAAGCGCATGAAGTTCTTTACGAAGTTCATCAAACTGCTGAACTAAATCTATTCCTACTGATTGTGCGCGTATTTTGAACGGAATTTTCTTATCAACTGGTGATGGGGGAACAAGATATTTACACGCATTAGTCACCCAACAGGAATTCCTATCTATTCCAACTTCAGAAAGTAACTGATTAAGAAATCTACCTGATGGTCCTACAAACGGCTCTAATGCTTGAACTTCCTCATAAGATGGAGCTTCACCTACAATGACAATACGAGGAGTTAATGGACCCTTGCCGGGTACGTAGGGGGAAAGCATTATCCTTCCAATTTACGGATTTTATATTTTAAGTCATCTATGGTTTCTTCTAACTTATCAATTTCTGTTTCTAACTTAGAAATTTTATTATCACTACCTTCAAACTCATCTATAAGAGATTCGATTATTTTTGATGTTCGAGGAGAAAATTTTAGTTCCTTAAGTTCTTCCTCCAAGAATTCAATATCATCCTTTGTCATATCTATTCCTTTCTTATAAAGTATAAGGCATCTTTTCTGGTTTTAAAATTTCTTAGTTTATAGTCCATTTTTTCAGCTAATTTTAGATTTTCACTTGTAAGACCTACTGACACACCGAAGTATTTAGCTACAGCTCTTACTGAAAAATAACCTTTTCTATGATTCATCAATCGAAAGTAAAGATTCATAACTAACACTTTCGAGTGCCATGTTTTGCAGCTATAATACTTCTGTTTGTAGGTCATTTATTCCTAGCTATTCTTCTAATATGCTTCATCACTCTCTTTTTATTTTCTGGTCTTTGAGTCCAATGTAATTTCTTTTTCTTTGAAATAATTGCAGTTCGGACGTTTTCAGTTCTATCAGGATTTAGTATACTTATAGTCGTTCTAATTGACCGCGCGATGTTCTCGTGTTCCATAGCTAAAATTTCGAGCTTTTCTGTCAGTTTCATGATAGTCCTCTTGAGTTTTAATATTAAATGCTTCAGCTAATGCTGTTGCAATAACAAATGATTTAGATACTCCATAATGCCTTGAAATAGATTCTACCCGTGCGCGAATTTCTTTCAACACGCACGATGATAATTGTTTCCTTCCACCTTTCACGGGACGTTGATGAATCATTTTTCTATTACTCCAATTCGAAATGCACGCCATCCCTTATCTTTGTAATCTACTAATTCAAATTCTACTGACATTCCAGTGGTTAATTCCTTAAAGTTTTTAGTTGTTGGTAAAAGACCGGACCAATGAAAGAAAATTCGTGTAAAGGGTTTAGCGCGCGAACTAATAAATCCCCAACCGGATGGAGATATTTTAATTATTCTACCAGTAATACGTCCATTTAACGGAATAACTTCAGCTTCCTGCATAATATTTTGTTCCTAATGAAAAGTGAGCGCGCGGCCTTTCATATGTCTGTCCTTAGTAGGACGTTAATCATATAATTAACCGCGCGCCCATATCCGTCCGTTTAGCTAACAGGATTCAGAACAGAGCCTATTCAGATGGCATAATAGGTTGTTCGTCATCATCCTCATCGTCGTCGGACGGAATTTCTTCATTTTCTTCATCTTCATCATCGTCCTTGAGTAAATCTTCTGGAAATTCTTCCTCTTTTTCAGGAGGAATTTCTTGAAATTTGTAATTCATAGATTTACCTCACAGCACGATATTTGTGATTGATACGATTTACCATGCGGTTTTCGTACATTTCATTCTCGACAAACACGTCGAGTTCTCGGCCTTCTGCATTTTTGAAATCGACGCGCGTTCCTGGCAAAATTTCAACACCTAACGAGGCAAAAAATCCAACCATAAATCCTTTAGCCTTGCTGTTGAAATTCCAATATGGAGAGGGAACATTCTCAAATTCCTTATCTCCAGTATCAGCATCATGAAGCACTTTTCCTTCTAGAATCCAATTCGTGGAATCTCCATTTTTGGAAAGAGCTTCAGTTACTTTGTTAATGCGAACCCGATACCACGCGGGCTTGATGATTTTGGAGCGGAGAATGTCTTCCTGTGAGAATTCTACTAACATTGTTTGGTTACTCCCTTTTGTATGCCTTTAATTCAGCTTTGTATTGTTCTATTTCAAGATTTCTTTCTTTCTTAGCTTTAATTACATTTTCTCCTGTTCTCTTTTCATTTACGCATTGTTTTAGTTGCATAAAAGAATGTTTTTCTATTTGAAAGGAGCACATTGGACATGTCATATGATTAAAATTTGGTTACTGGTTTTTCATCTTTTAGTTGCTGCATAGCTGGTTTAATCCATCGTTCGTACAAAGGTTCATTATTGAAAACTATTGAAGCTGGTAATGGTAAGCTAGTTCGCGCGAAATCATCACCAGTATGCACAGTTTTCAGTCCATATGAGCCTTCCTTACTTGTGTCAATAGCGCCTTCTACATTGAAATGATATACCTCCTCGCAATAAGCAGGAATCTTTGCGGAAATAATCTTGCCACCTGTAACTATAATGCGCGCGAAATGTGTACGTGAATCAGGTATATTCCTATCACCAATTACGTGAGCAATAAGAATTACATTAGTTTTATGAAACTGATTGATGTCTTTGAGTAAAGCTAACATTTCGCTGAATGCACTAGCTTCTGCTTTGTAATCTTCCAGTGTGTTAACTGGTATACCCGCAACGCGCATACCTTTTTCTTCCCCAGATTTAGTAGTAGTACCAGTTTTAAACTTCATTGTTTGGCGATTAACCGCATCTCCAATAGAAGTTATTGAATCCATTATCAAAGTTTTATAGGGACAACTAACTTGTAATTTTTCGAGTTTAACTCTAATTGAATTCCAGTCAGTGTATCTATCAAATTCTACGTCCTTGAAGTTAATTCCCCATCTCTTACCAGGAAGTAGCATAGCCTTTATCTTTTGGTCTACATCAAACCAGTATTGTGGTGTAGGAAAAGATAAAGCTGCCGTAGATTTGCGCGTTCCGGGTTCACCCTTAAACATTCCAAAAAATGTATCAGGTGTTACAACATCTAATGTTGGCATTAGTTAATTCCTGTGGAATTTTCTTTTCAAATTAACAATTCGTTTATATTCCAACATAGCTCTCTTATACAAACGCCATCTTATTCTTTTAGTATTTCCATAACCATGAGGAACTTTAATGAAGGACATTAGGTGGTCCTGCTAAGAATGTTACTGCTGCTTGTTTAGCTAATAAAAGATTATTTGTTTCATAGTTACAATCTTTGCAAATAAGAATCATTTGTCCATATTCAATTAGACACCAGAAATGTTTATGTAAGCAAACAACTGATTCTAAGTTAACAGTTACTTTATTCATTGGTTTATTTCCTTTGCATAAGTATCTGTGTTTTTCCTACATATTTCTAAAACAGTTACACAATCAATACTAGTAAAGCCCTGTCCTGCTAGTATTTTTATTGCATTTATTAAATCAATCTGAAGCTGAAATAAAGAACTACGAGCAGCTCCCTCAAATTTCATTAGTTTCTCCCATTCATTTGTCATATTTTACCTACTAACTCGGCTAGTTTATCTATTATTGTTTGATTAGATGACTGTTTGCAGTTTATGCAACGTGGTCGGGTTAATTTCATGTTTTCTTTATCAAGAAAGAATACATTTCCGCATCGATAACAAAGTGATTCACGTCCAATTGCTAATTCTTCTCGAACATGATGGGTACATCCGGGTATTGAGCACTTGTACTCAATACGTTGATTCCTACCTATCTTTATCCGAACGTACCTGTGAATGTGCTTAGTCATTAGTCGTTATTGATATCCCATGCCTTGCCTACTTCAAAGTTAACTTTTAGTACTTCGTCGCGCATATTTCTATCTGATTCACAAACCTCTCTAAAATTACAGTATCCATATTTGTTTTCGCAGTGTGTATAATTAGGTGGAAAATAGTTCGCTTCATTATACGCAACTAACATGCGCGCGTAATGTGGAACTGTTTCGTTAACCCATTCGGCTAATCTATCAGCGGAATAACTAACTAATACACGTTGAAATTTTTCATGTGGTTCCAAAGTAGTTTGGAATCCAATTTTATTTATGCACACGTTGCGTGCTTTAAGAAGGATGCACTGTCCTATGAATTGGTTATTAAGTGACAGTACATCCCTTCTCTGTTTGCTCGTTTTATGGTCAACGGATATAAATCCTTGGTTTGTGTCAGCAATTAAATCGAATTTTGCTTTCCAGAAAACGCGCAACTCACTATCTTCATAAACAATCTCGCCGCGCACTTCTTCTACTGCAATAGGAGTCCAACTATCGTTCTTATGAAACTCAAAATATTTTTCCATCGTAATCAGAACGTGTTTCCATCCAGTTCTATTTCTATCATTATCTTCTGGTGTATTAACTAAACCATTTATGTATTCCTTACCAGCTATGAACCCTTGTGATATGGATTCATCTCTATTTTTCCCAGTGATTAAGGTTTTGTAATATGTTTCTAGAATTGTGTGAACTAATGAGCCACACTCTAAACTATTAGACTTACCACCGATTTGATTTAAATTTCTATTGAAACGAAAATCGGCTAGTCTAGGGCAGGATTGTAGAGTAGACAAGAGTTGAGAATCCATTGATATGTTAGTCATTTTAATAAGTCTTCTATGTCTATTTCACTAACGGTTTCTAAGTTTATTTGCGCGAGTTCTTTTTCTAAACGCGCGCGGCATTCATCACACATATTTCTATCTTCATCATTACTTATGGTTGGGCATATCCAATTCTGTAAATCACAGAGGTATTGTGCTCTGCAGTATTTACAGCCATGAAATTTCTGATAACACATTATATTTCATCTTTCCCAGGAATTAAACATATAAATTTACCATATTCTACTATTTCAATTATGGATACAGATTTGCCCATGTTGTATTGAATTCCATCCCCATCATCTACAAAATTATCAACAGTAACCACAACCTCTGCTTCAGTCTTACCTATGGCTTTCAAGAGTTCTATTAGTTGGTTAATTGTCATTTTTGTTAACCTTCAATATATGTGTAATCGTTCAAGGGAAATTCCTCGAAGGGAATATCACTCAGTATATATTCTGTAATATTTTCCTCATGAATATATCTAACTGCACGATGTAGTGTGGAAAACGAAAAAATATCACAGTCATTATGAGCTACTTTTAGATAAACCATTTTAGTTACTCCCACCAATCATATCCAGCATTGAATAATTCAATTATTCCAATAAATATCATAACTAACGAAATAAATATGATTATCATAGATATTAGAAAAATAATCATTTCTACTTCTTTACTGAAAAACTTTTGGAGCAAACCACGCATAAACAGTATAATTCCAAAACTGTTTGCCAGATAATCTCTATGAGAGATTTATCTTCGTTCTTACAAAATGGGCAAATTAGTTTATTCACTTGGAATTGATTCTCCAAATTGAAAAGGAATTGTTTTTACATTTAGATGGGAAGCTGTTTTCTCTACTAGGGAATTAAAACTTTCTAGAAAGTTTTTGTCACAATGATTTTTTAAGGTAAACAGGGCTATTATTTTTATTTTTTCTGCCCTATATCCTAAATCATGTTTTACTACTTTACCAAACGATTTAGTAATTCCAACGACAATGTAATAATAACTATAATAATTATCATAATAATAATTATTATAGTTATAGTTATAACTATAATAACTATTATAGTTATTATAGTTATTATAATTACAACTATAAAAACCTAAATCTCCTTCTAAATCTGGAATAGGACCAGAAACTTTGTTAGAGGCATACACAAAATTTTGGTAAAGAGAAGTAAGCAATCCTCCTCTTTTTAATTTCCAGAAGCGATTACCCAGTAAGGCTTCGTCTTCAGAAATATCAATTAAAACTGAATCTTTATGGGAAAATTCGCACATTTTATTTACTCCTTATTTGAGAAATATTTCATAATCTTCCCAATCAAGTGATATATAGCCCTTGTCTACTGCATTTTCAAATACTTCATTTGTTATCTGTCGAGCTATTTTGCTTGCTTTTTTTTTCTTTTTCTTTATCTTCTTAAACTTCTTAATTGGTTTATTCATTTTTGACTCGCAATAGCAGCAGCTAATTCTTTAATTATAGATTTTTCATTCCATCCTGTTAATGAACCTTTATTCATTGTGTTGTGAAACTCTATACGCTTCCCTTCTACAATTCCATCAAGTATTGTATCTACGGTGCTATCGCCTAATACATAGATAGAATTAACCTGCTCTGCTGTTTGGCCTATGCGAATGAAACGACCTTCTGCTTGTTCTTCATTAGCAGGATTCCATTGTCTTTCGTGCAATATGCAATCAGAGCATGTTTGTAAGTTCAATCCTTCTCCTGAAGCTAATGTGGAAGCGATAAGTAATCTGTAGTTGGGACTATTAAACTTTTCTTGAACAGAAAATCTTTCATCAGGCGATAAATCAGCGGTAAGAACCAAAGGTTCCTGTAAATTGTTTTCTTTACAGTAATTCCTCATTTGTTCGCTGATTAGTTCCCCACATTTCTTGTGATGAACAAAGCAAGCAATTTTTCTGTCTGTATCTTCTAGAAATTCCTGGAGATATTCTACTGTTGTAGGAACTTTAGCTATTCCTACAATTTGGCGCATGATTATTAGAGATTGCATGATTGATGCATTTGTTTTGAAACTATCTTCTTCTCCCGAGAGAACTGCATCATTCCATATAGCTTTAATTTTATCACGCTCCTCATTATATACTTTGCGCGCGTGGTCGGGTACTTCACAGTACAAACGTGTTCTATTAACTAATGGTAACTCTGGCATTACTTCCTTACGCTCGCGCCGAATAGCTATATGCTTTATCTGTTCGCGGAACTTTTCTGGATTTTTAATTCCACCTTCACAATACTTATTACCATTCCAATAATTAGAAACATAGCGGTATTGAAAATCTTTGTAAGACCAAAACATCTTCGGGTCTAACATGTTTAGAACTACAAAGAATTCCGAACCGCGATTTTTCCAAGGTGTTCCTGATAGCGGAATAATCTTCGGAATTTCGCGCACTACCTTTCTTACTGCTTGCGTTCTATTACTGTCTGGATTTTTGATAGCTTGACATTCATCTAGAACTACTGTTTGTATTCCTGCATCTACAAACATTTGTAAATCTAATCTACGGAATAAATCATAACTAGTTAGATAGCCTTTCATTCCTGGAATAAGAAAATCACTACCTTTCTGAAGAATTTGTGGAAAGTATTCGTTGCCTAACACGCGAATAATTTCTTTTGCGTGCTGATATTTTATTCCTGCTTTTGTTACCCACAAATAGGGGAAGCATTCGGGGTTATACTTTAGATAAGCAAGGGCTTGAATGGTTTTGCCTAAACCCATTTCATCGAAAATAGCGAGACGACCGTTCGCTTTTTCGAGAGAACGCGCGCCTTCTATCTGATATTTATATAGACGCTTCGCATTACAATTTCTACAAATAGTCTTATCCCAATTATGAATACATGTTTTGTTACCGTCAAATACTAAATCTTCAAACCGCGATTTAGAATCTGACCGCCTGAGAATAACGTGTAGACATTCTAGAGTTATTACTACAAATCCTGGAACTTCTACACGTTCTTTTTCTTTCGCTACTTTGCCACAGATTTCGCATTTATCTTGCAGACGTGTTACGGTGTATTTAGGTGTGCGAATTATTTGTTCTTCAAAATCTACTTTGAGTTCCGCGCCGGAGCGTATTGCATCAACGGCGTCATCAGATAATGTGTAGTTCGCGCAAGGCATTGTGTTATCGCAACCTAATTCGCGCGCCTTATCTGCCCATACACTATCGTGCTTATGGTGTGGAGTTAACGCATGAGCTACTTCATGTAGAATTGTATTACGTACTTCTGGTGTAGGATGCGTATCTATGTGATGCGCGTTGAGAATTATGCACTTATCTTTGTAACTACACAATCCTAGAAATGGTTTGGAAAAATCTGTAGTTAGTCTAATGTGCCAATCGCGTAATTCATTGGCATCTAAAGTATCACGAAGTAGTTTGGTAGCATCGGTTCTAGTCATTGCTTCATTCCCTTTTCCAGCAATGTTTTAGCTGCTTCCAAACTGCAATTATTGGCAATAGCTAATGCTTCTACCATTCGGTCAAATGGTGATTTAGTTATTTTAGCTACTTTTGGTTTAACTACTTTGTAGGGTGGATTGTAGTTCGCGTCGTTTTGTCTTATCTGCTCGCGTATTTCCGCGCGCAAATTATTACCAAAATCTCTCAGCGTTTTGCTAATAGCTAACTGCTCTACTTTCAAGTCTTGCTTTTGAATCATTAGTTCGTGTTCGGTATTTTCTAGATTACTAATGATTTCTTTAAGATGCGTGAATCGCTCGGCTAGCGCGCGTTGAAATGCGAAGTTTTTTTCGTGTTCGGGAATTGATTCATCGGCGCGAAACGCGCGTCTTAATTCTTCTATCGCTACTGTCTTTGCATTGAAGATATCGCCGCTATATCTAATGCTACTATCTATTTTCTTTGCTTCCTCTATTACTTCTCTATTACCACTCATTACTAATTCTAGTTTTCTGTGATTTTTGACTACTTCGTCATTACGGCAATCAAAGCATTTCAATACGTCATCATAAATATCGCACTTCGATATCTTCTGACATACTTCGCATCGTGCTGCTGGCGTATGTGCGAGAAAATCGCGCGCGCAAATGAAACAAACGCGCGTATTATTCTCGTTTGGAGTCCATTTGTGATTCATCTTATAATTTCCTATAAGTTACTCAAGAGATTCCGGGGCTGTTTCTGGGCTGACTCCGCTACCAGTTCCGTGGGTGTTTCTGGGGCTGTTCAGTCGCCGTAACCTGTTGGGAACAAAGGACTTGGCTGCTAGGCAGTCGGCGCACACGAACAGCGTAACACGACCCCAGGTAGCTGTCAACGTCAAAGATTTGACACTTATGGTATTTATTATAGTAAAAAAAAACAAAAAAAAAATAAGAACCACCCGGAAGCCCCGCGACGGCGGGGTGCCTAGTGCCCCAAGTGACTTGACGCGCGACGGGTCCGGTTCCGCTAAGTCTTCTAGCCGCAGTCACTTACGCCGACTGAACACCCTTGGAAACACCTGAGGAGCACCCCAAGGAACTCCGCAGGAAACGACCCCGGTAGCGGTTGAGTAACTTATGCCTCACTTTCCGATTGACAAGCTCTCACGGCCGTGCTATACTTTCCTTGTAAGTCGGTTCTTTGACAACCTAACAGGAGCAACCCATGAGAACAAGTCCGTTTTCAGGCAGTGTCGATACCTATCAGGGTCAGTCAGTCTCGCCAGTCATTGCTTATTCGGGAGAGGCCGAGCAATACGAAAATCTCACCGAAGCGAAGCAGTCCGAGGATTGGCCGGGTGACAACGAAATTCTGAAATGGATTAACACCCGTTCTTTGACGGCGGCGAAGGCGAAGAAATATCAGGAAGTGACAAAGACGCTGAAAGAGAACTACGAGAAGTCGCCCGCGTATCTCCGCAAACAGTTTGTGGACGCGGCGCTACTCGCAGGAATGCAGGCTGACGCTGCAAACGCACTCGCGGATTCAATGCCGAATCTGAGAGTTTCGTAAACCGCGCTAAAATAAGTAGGCGGATGGGCGCTAGTGAGAGAAATCTTGCTAGCGCCTTTTTTTTTCTAAGTAGGTGTGCTATGCAGATAGGCGCGGTAGTTAAGGGAACTGAGCGGAATTGGTCGCAAGCAATCGACGCTGCTACGCTAATTCTCGCAAGCGTAAAACTCGGATACATCATCAAGCGCGATTGGGGATTGGAGATTCATTCCGGTTCGCGTTGCAAGCTTCCCAAGTAGACAAAAAAAATAGCCGGTTAGCTAACTTACAGCTAACCGGCTATTTGTGTTTTTAGTTACCTAGAATCTTGCTCGCGCGTTCGATTGTTTGATGCAATGGTGTTGGAATACCACGCACCATTTCAATCAACGTGCGCCTGTCGAAGTAGCGCGCGTTACCATTCACCATGACGCGATATGCACCGCAGTAGTGACATGGCACGTCGGACCTGTGAAACCCAAAACAGATACCGCACTTGATAATTATTGGCGTCATCTCCTGATTGATTTGTCAAAGAACCGCGAACACCCATAGGCTATCATAGAAATCAAGATAATAATTGTGACAATTATGTGACAATTATCTTTCGCTTTTTCTTCACTCTATTTTATTATCATCATTTAGCTAGGTTTTCCACAGTCTAAATGATGCAAAAACGGAGTTTTCCACAGGTCTTAGAAAGCTCTACAATGCTCTAGGACTAGACTTGTCAGCATCCGGCCATCTAGGTATTACCTGCCATGCGTTCGTTCGTCCTGAACGAAATCGTACAAAATATTGACACCTATTTATTGATGGTCTGTTAAATGACCTAATTTATAATTATGTATATACAAAATCGCGCATCATGCGCGTTACCAGGTCATTATCGCCATCCCCCGTGCAATCCTGTTAGAGTCTCATCAATTTGCTTAGCAGGGGAAGATAGAACTCAACCTATAGTTTATTTTCTAGAAGAAGGGTCCCATAAAAGGGTCCCATATAAATAAG
>DATBXD010000036.1:0-4059 GCA_036514475.1 Nitrososphaerales archaeon | reverse complement strand
AAGTTATTCATCGCTCAGATGAATTCTTGAAATCTGCATTACTCAATTACTTTGAACGGTACAAAACGCCTGAATATAGAAGCTTTGCTTCTCAGAGAATAGAGTTATCTAAGGGTCAGACAGTTCTGGAAAAATGCATTATAATCATGCTCGAGTTTGTCTATGAGGAAATCGAGAAGAAAAGAAGGCAGGCAATACTAAACATGGCAGAAGCTGTGGAAACTTCCTCAGATGGCGAATCATTCAGAAACCGATTGATATTTTATTTGGAGGAATCCAAATTTACTCCTCTCTTGATGGAAATCGCAAAAAAGATAGAACCCATGGAGTGGGTGAAAGTAGCAACAGAAGTAAAGGACCGGCAGGATGCAATGCAACTGAGAGGTGCATGCATGAGAGCTCTAGAAAGCTATCCTGATCATCCGGGGATACTAATTCTCAGTGCATTTTCAGAGATTAATGAATTTCAACAATCATCCGAGATGGCTATCGGAGAGTTTCGGAGAGCTGTAAAAGCATTAGTTAAGTTCCCTGAAAGAGAAGATAATATCAAGGCTATGTCAGGATTTTTAGAAATAATCAAACAAAAACGTCTTCCTATTATAAACAGCGTCTGTTACGTCATTCTTGAGGAGTTTCCACAGCGAGATATGGCAAGATCAGTCTTGAAATATGCGGATATCACAAGTGAAGGCGGGATGTTAGCCTACAAAATCCTACTTGAAACATCACTAGAAAAAATAAAGCTTGTAAATGCACACATCCTTGAGAGTGAATAGAGTTGACAAGCGAAAAGATTCTTGAAGTTGAGAATCTGTTGCATACTACAGCGGACGAATTACTGAAGTTAAAATCTGCCAGCGAACATTATGATGAAACCAAAGAATGCCTACAGAAAATGTGTGAATCTCTTGACAAGATATACTTAACTCACCAGAAACTGACTGACAAACTAAATCCAGTTCTTCTTGAAATGGAAAAAACAAACATGGAAACAAAGAAAACACAGGAATTAATACAAAGACTCTATGATAAAGTCAATGAAATTAAGGTTGAAATGGAAAAAAACAATTTGGAAATCAAGATAACACAGGAATTAATACACATCCTCGTTAATAAAGTCAATGAAATTAAGGTTGAAATCAATAAACAATCCATAACACTCAGACTTACTAAATATCTAGTGGGAGTGGGAATAGTAATTGGCGTTGCTATAATTATACGGATATTTTTCTTTTAGTTATATCAAATCTTTCAGATCTAAAACTAATATCCGAAGTTATACGTGTGAACTAATAATGAGTTTGGACTATATTTAATACAAAACTCAACGTATATATTGAAACTGCGGGTAAGATTCAGTCTAAATGTTATTATGAGAAGTTGTTAATTTGTATATCTTAGAGTCGAGTGTGTTTGTATTATCTGCTTACAGATGGTGCTATGCATTCAGGTGAGTTGTTATTAGGGTTGTTTACAAGAGTGGATATTTCAAAACTCTTCATTTCTTCACTTGAACCTTGTCGTATGATTTCTTTGATGTTTTGTGTATTGTTGTCGGTTAGCCATTTCTTCTCATCCCTCTTCATAACTGTGACAGGCATTCTATTGTGAATTGGCTTCATGAAATCATTCGCAGCCGTTGTTATTATTGAACAGGTCTTAAGATTCTCACCTATAGGTGATTTCCATTGCGACCAGATGGCGGCGAAACCAAATATCTGCCTATTCTTTAGCTGAATATAGTTAGGTATCTTCCTATCGTCAGTTTTCTTCCACTCGTAAAAACCATTTGCCAGCATAAGACACCTGCTTCCAGATATCAAATTCTTAAAAGAGGGCTTTTCAAATATCGTCTCGAACCTAGCATTAATCATCCTCGATCCAATCTTCGAATCTTTAGCCCAGTGAGGAACTAGACCCCAACGAAACATTTCAAAGTGTACAGCGCTCTCCTTAACGTATATCACAGGTACTTTTTGCATCGGAGCAGCGTTATAGTTTTGAGCAAAATCTTCAGGTAGATCCTTAACCATGTACTCTTTAGCCGCATCCTTTAGGGTGAAATAGAATGGGAATCTTCCACACAAAACGAATACTCTTCTCGCTTAGCAGATAGTTCTACAACTACCATCCTTTTAAGTTGATGCAAAAATCTCATGAGAATTTTTACTTAATTGAGTTCAAGAACCGTCGACCGCATTGCGCTCTCATTATCAATGCCTGATGATTGATACACAATACTAACACACAACATAAAAACATAAATTACAAATCTTGTTAACACTATGATAAGTTATCAAACACAACACTGAGCATCAACACCCTACTTTCTGATCTATATGAAAACTATGATTTCTTTACCTATGCGTCCACGGACTCGGTCAGATCTAATAGTGGGGAAGAGGATACTAATCTTTATGGGTCAACTTTTTCGCTAAATAGACTGATTCTATTGCGTTCTTTCCGAAGCCATCTGCGCCTTCAATTCGGATGCTTGTATCTCCTACGCCACGATTGAATACTCCTCCTCCGACCATTACTTTGCTTGTGAGCCCTGACCCCTTTATCGACATTACTGTTTTGCGCATGGAGTCGAGTGTATTGGTCATAAGGCACGAGAGGCCTATAATATCCGCATCGACTTCTCTAGCCTTCTCTACAAACTGCTCAGACGACTGATTTATTCCGATGTCGTGAACCTCGAAGCCTGCAGCTCTCAACATAGCGGAGACGATGTTCTTTCCCAAGTTATGAATATCACCTTTCACTGTTCCTATAACAATTCGCCCCAGCATGGAGGCAGGACTCTTATCGAGGCTTGGCTGGATCAAATCCATGCACTCCCTGAATATTTCAGCCCCCATCATCAGCTCCGCCAGCGAATATTCACTGTTAGCGAAGCGTTGACCTATAATATCCATACCGCTTCGTAGCTCCTCAAGAATATCCGACGGGTTCCCACCGTCTTTAACCCTCACACCCACGATGCTGAGCACCGTTTCCTCACTCAGGTCTGCCAAGAGTTCGCTAAGGTTCGGCAAATCTATGTATCCCGCATCAAGTTAATCTTGGAGGAGAAAGCAGTGTATCTTACTTCACCCTTCGAGTGCGGCTATGACCAGCCGTACTTCTTTCCAGCGTCAACTATTGCCTTGACATTTTCATATTTCGCATCGTGAGGCATCATGTCATCGTTTGCAAGTATGAAACCGTCCTTGCCTACATCTTCGATCTTCTTCTTAACGTAATCCTCAACGTCCTTGGAGGTTCCTAGAGAGAGAACATCAGGGGGGACATCACCATAGAGGCACATGTGACCTCCGAGTATTTCTTTAGCCTTTGCCATATCAGTCATCGGCTCCAGCTCCAGAATGCACTTTCTTTTTGGTAGTTCCAGGAAGTAGTGCAAGAACGGAGTCCAGTCCGCATCGGCGTGGATCCTAGGTGTGAAGCCATCACTCACGAGCTGCTCGATAATCTCCTTGAAGGTCGGAAAGAAGAATTTGAGGAACAGCTTTTCAGACATGAAGGTGCTTGCCGCCCTGCTGATCGGGACGAAGACATAGTTGGACCCTACAAGTCTGCTTTGAGTCTCACCCATTTTAATAGAATCCCTGTAGGTAGCTTCGATAGCCTCTAACATCTTATCCGATTTCCTGAAGTAGTCCTTCGAAATTTCCTCAAAGCTCCTGAGAAGCGTGAAGGCGATAATAGGGGGTCGAGTCATTCCGCCTCTGACCACCGGAACATTCTTCCTCTCCTCCCAGTATCGGTAAATAGGAGCGAACCCAAGGAATATCTCCTCCTCTACTCGTTGGTTGAACGTACGTCCTCGCCTTTCAATAAGTTCAGAGTAGAGCCCATAGTATCCTTTCTTTATCGCGATATCATAGTCATCAGCAGTCATAGAAGGCTTACTGTCGAATTCCAGAGGCATATCTTCAGGCAGATCAACTCCAGGGATCATCGGCTTCTGAGGCTCGAGCCGCATGAATCTAATACCCTGCGTCCACGTGTTATCGACTCCGTCCCATCCACCTATCCTGTCAAAGGCTA
>DATBXD010000035.1:0-8400 GCA_036514475.1 Nitrososphaerales archaeon | reverse complement strand
AAGAACATTTATTTTATCTCTTACAATTAACATTATATACCATATTAACCTGTATTATAATGATTTATAGAAAGGTGTAAAGTCTGAATAAAACAATGGTGAAGATAAGAATTCTCTTTAAACCTTTTATTGTTATCATTCTAATATTTATATTGACTTTAATTCCAGTTGAATCTGTCGTTTATAGACCAGGAGTAAAACCTGGCACAGAACTGGAATATGATCTTCTACACTACTCAGACATTAAGAACATGACAGTGAAAGTAACTTCAATTGAAGGAAATCTAATTGAACTAACCACGCTTGCGGCATACTATGACGGAACTGTAACTCGAAAAAACATAACAATTAACCTTGGGATAAGTGAAAAAATGACTATCGTTCCCACGGATGAAATTGAAGGTTGGATTTCAATCAACGGGAATAATATAATAAACTCTACAAATTCTCAACTTGAATTATCCTTAACCCCTTTTAATGGTTATGCCGAAGTTGATTATATATTCAAAACACCTTTAGACCTAAGCGCATTAAATCATTTTTACTATTATGTATCAATATCTAATTCGACTGATGTTGAAAAATATATGATTATGATGACAGATAACTCGAATAAAAGTAAAATCTTCCAAATCCAACAAAACACAGACAACAAGATTAATCCCGCATATAATATATGGGATAAGAAAGAATGGTTTAATTTCGATACTATAACAAACGAAGAGCTTGACAGGTCACAAATAAAGAGAATAAGTATAATTTACGCAGGAAATAACACAAGAATTGTAAAACTGAAGAATTTCGAAACAGATCAACCAATGAATCTTGGGAGTGGACTCTTCAAATATTCGTTTATCTCACTAGGCCTCGTTAAAGGTGACCCAATATATCCTGGTCTACCTTATGTGATAAACGAAGAACTACCTGATGATAATAATCCAGATCCAATTATTCTCCAACACAGTTATAGAAACTTAGTGGTTTCATACACTGATTGCGAATCAGGTTCTTGTAGCTCAGCGTATACTTACGATAAAGACTCAGGCATTCTAGTAAAATACTGGACATCAAAATCAGGAGTCCAAATCCAACTAAAAGATCAAAAAAATGCTTGGAATACTCCAAACTCGATAGTGTTCTTGATTATTCTAATTCATGAGGCTTGGATCAACTATGTAGTTCCAAATTCTTGGTATGTATTAAGTCTAGTCTCAATATACATCACTAGTTTTATTGCAATTGCAGCATATGACCGATGGAAACGTGGAACATTAACACTTGGCATGATGAAGCAATGGTGGCCTTTCCTCATAATACTTCTAATAATATTTGTAATAGGAGAGATCGTAAGAAGAATAGGAGCTTGATAGTAATGACTAATTCTCCAGCAGAAGAATTCCAATATTCTCAATTCATTTGGGCAAGGCACAAATCGATTAGAGTTTTGTTTCATTTTCCTATGATTCTCATAAGCAAAGATTACCGAAACTATCGATTTCTAAATCTTCCAGAATCAAAACGTAAGAAAAAGGCACAGAAATGGGCCAGCAAATTTGTAAAAGATAAGAGATGTCCCAACGTAACAATCAATGAAGTTGTAGGAAGAGATGACGTATTATCGTTGTTAATAGATGCAATTGATTACCATATATTAAGGTTGCAAGATAAGGATCCAGAGTTTGCAAAGAGTTACTCGACACCTCCTTCAAAAGTATTCATCTTTGAAAGCGATCCAGGATGGGGTAAAAAATATCTCGCAAAAGCTATACAACGCGAAGCTCTAGAAAGAGGTGTTAAAGAGGGAATCAAAGTGATGCCAGAGAATCTAAAATCATCTGATATTTCTTCTTGGTTGATGGGTGTATCAGAGAAACAATTAGAAGGCAAAATGAACAGGCTTTTTTCAACACCCTCAATAATCTTCATCGATAACGCTCAGTCGTTCGCAGAGAAAACGCAGGTGATTAATAGCGACATTGCCCGAGAAAGCAGAAGGATCTCTGAAACCTTAGAGAGATCACTAGAACGTCTTAAAGATAACCCAATACGATCACTAGCTATTCTTTCAACCAACAATTTTGCAAACATGCCTGAAACTATCAGATTAATTGCCGAAAGAATCAATCTAAATGGAATGAAAGAATTGGACTTAATTGAGATATGTCGAAAGAAATGCGAGGAAAATCACATTGATATTGATCCTGCAAAATTATTCTATGCTATATCACAATCACTTAGAGCACTTGGGAAAAGTATCACAACCCCTTCAGATATAAACAAATCTTTCGTTCTAGCGGTAAACAAGGTTCGAGCACCATTTCGAGATAACCTACGGAGTCGTACCAATAAAGAACTGGTGCAAATCGAGGTGCCTAAACCGACAATTGACGACTTTATCTCAGTTGCCGCCGAAGTTTCCGCTTACACTGAAGAAGAAGTCTCAACAATGGTGAAAGAAACAAGACAGTTTACCAAACCAACAGAGAGATATCATGACATAGGTGGGCTTCATGACGTAATAGGAAAAGTAATCACAGAAGTAAAATGCTCCCTCAACCCACAATTAGCAAAACAATTAGGATACGAGGCACCAATCGGTTTTCTCTTCTATGGTCCTCCGGGTACAGGTAAGACACTTCTGGCTAAAGCAATAGCCGGAGAAGAAGGTGCGAAGATTAGAGTAGTAAGCGGTTCAGAGGTTTATCAAAAAGAGGTGGGCGAAACTGAGAGAAACATCAGGAGCATATTCAGCGAAGCTAGAAAAGAGTCGCCAAGCATAATAATTTGGGATGAAATAGACGCTGTGGCGGTTAAGCGGGGGTCTCGGTTAGGTGACCCGGTTCATTCTCCAGCAATAACAATCCTGCTCAGCGAGCTCGAAGGACTAAAGTCAGGCGGCGGAAAAGTATTGTTTATAGGAATAACCAACAGGAAAGACATTATCGACGAAGCACTATTGAACAGGCTTCTATTGGTGGACTTCACCTATCCAAAGAATGCTGAAGAAAGAAGAGAAGTACTTGAAGTACATCTCAGAAAAATCAAACCATACCTTTCAAAGGATGTAACAATCGAAGAAGTTATGAAAATATTTTTGCAGAGAACATTCTCACCAAGAGTAGTATCATACACAATAAGATCTGCAGTATCTGAGCGCACAAAAGAAATTGTGGCAAGCCGAGAAATGCATAACGCTTTAGAAAAACAGGATGAATATCAAATTAATAACATCAGAAATAACTACAAACAACAACTAACACACATAGAAGATTTCGCAAAAACATGGAATAAGAAAATAGAAGAGATATTCAAAATGATTGCATTAACAACAGAAGATCAAATGAACTATCCTGTAACTTTACATCATCTTAAAGAGGCATTCGATAAAGTGGTAAAGACTGAAGATTTCGAAGAATTAAAGGAAATGCAACGAATATACCGTGGATCAGAAGCCGAAATAGGAAAAACATACGGTTTAGCTACATTAGAAGGTGAAAACGAGCAAAATGGTATTATAGTAATTGTCGAATCAGAAATTTTTCCCAAGTCCACCAGATCTGAAAACCCATTAGTATTTGGAACTGTAGGTGAATCAGTAAAGGAAAGCGCCAAAGTAGCAATAGAATTCATAAGGGAATACTACTCAGGAATAACTGATCATGATGTCGACATACATATTATAACACCCTCCGAGGGAGCTTCATCTGAGGGACTAAAATTATGGGGACCGTCTGCAGGAATAGCGATCGCAGTCTCAATTGCATCAGCCGTTTGTAAAATACCGCTAAGCCCCAACATTTGTATGACTGGAAAGATCGAGCTTCAAAGCGGAGTTGCAGGTTTAGTTGGAGGAATTCATCCAAAGAAAGGTTCAGGAAAAATAGACATAGCTGCCGATGAAAAATTTGAAATAGTAATAATTCCAACTCCAAGTTACAGAAAACTTACTGAAGACTATCAAGAATACATTGAAGCAGTATCTTCAAGAGGAACTAAAATCATAGGCGGAAAAGATTTCTTCGAATACATGGAAATAGCGAGCGGGCAAGACAAAGCAAAAATAATTGATCAATTAGTTTCACCAAAACAAAATCCGGGAACCAAAACACTCATTATTAAAGGAAAATACTGTGAAGTAAACTACTCAAAGTATCTTCAGGAAATGGCATATGCACATCAAGTTGTAGACCTGGCAGACAAGGTGATACCCAAAGTAAAATCAATTCACACAGGACGCAGTCCTGATGAAAAGATCAAAATCATTTTAGACCGAAACCGAGAATGGCCAGCGGCCACAGAAGGAAAAACTGTGGTGCTAAACCTAGATCACTTTGACAAGATTGCAGAAACATATGGAATGAGAGAAGCAGATGATGGGGCGATTGTTCATGAGATAGATCACGCTATTTTATATGCCCCAAAATATGATAACTCTACGTCTTGGCTAATCGAAGGGATAGCTGATTACGTCAGATACTCGCTAGGATATCAGAGAAGGCAAAAAGGAGGCTTAAATGGAAGTTATCCTCATTTTGAAGAGATAGTGTTGTCTTCCTCCCAGTCAACTGCTGACTTCATAATGTTTCTCCAGACAATGCGCTCAACTATTGTGAAAGACCTAGTTAGAGCCTTGTTAAATGGAACATATAACGAAAAGATATTTAAGAAATATTACAAAAAGACATTGGAAGAACTCATAGCTGAGTACATAAAGTCAGCAAGCCTAATTCAAAATAAGAAAGTCTAATGTATCTTTCGAATATATAATAATTACATAAACGTTTCAATACACACAAATAACTTTAGAGATATACTGAGAAACAAATTACATATATATCTTGGATTTAAAACGAGGTATTGGCGCTACATGATTCAAGACATAACATCTGATATAACCTTCTTCGAAGATGGAGATAGTAATGATAAGAAACTTTTAGGTGGAAAAGGTGCTGGTTTGGTTAAGATGACTCAGCTAGGTCTTCCAGTGCCTGCAGGCTTTATTGTTACAACCAAAGAATGCGAAAGATACTACAGTTCAGTAAAAAGAAGTCTATCAGACAGTGTATTGCAAGATATTCGTACGGCAATGAATATATTGGAAAAAAAGACAAACCGTGTATTTGGGGACCCAACAAATCCTCTTCTAGTATCCGTTAGATCAGGTTCAGCAGTTTCAATGCCTGGAATGATGGATACTGTGTTGAACGTAGGATTGAATAGCGACACTGTTAAAGGATTAATTAAGCAGACTGGGAATTCAAGATTTGCATACGATGCTTATCGAAGATTCATACAACTCTTCGGAAAAGTAGTACTACACGTTAAAGATGAGAAGTTTCCAAAAACATTTGACGAAAAGACAGCTTCGGCACAGGAATTGGAAGAAGTATCAAAGATATACAAAGAAGTTTGTGAAAAAGAAACAGGAAGACCTTTCCCGGAAGACCCGTATCAACAATTAAACAGTGCAATAGCAGCAGTTTTTGAAAGTTGGAACTCAAAAAGATGCATAGACTATAGGCGTGAATTCAAAATAGGCCCGGAAATAGCTAACGGAACAGCCGTGAACATAGTAACAATGGTTTTTGGAAATATGGGAAATGACAGTGGCACCGGAGTAGTTTTTACCCGTGATCCAGGAACAGGTGAAAAGACGCTATATGGAGATTATTTGTTGAATGCTCAAGGAGAAGACGTTGTTGCAGGAATAAGAACTCCAAGCCCTGTGCATGAACTTGAAAATGAAATGCCAGAAGCTTACAAAGAATTGGTTCATTTAAGTGAAAAACTGGAGAAATACTATAAATTTCCTCAAGACGTAGAATTTACAATAGAGAAAGGAAAACTGTACATTCTTCAGACCAGAGACGCAAAGATGAATGCATTAGCGAAAGTAAAAGTAGTCGTCGACATGGTCAAAGAAAATATTATTAAGAAAGAAGATGCACTAAAAAGAATTGCTCCTGAAACTCTCGAACAGATTCTCCATAAGAGAATAGATCCAACAGCCAAGGTGGAATCCATAACAAAAGGCATCGGTGCTTCCCCAGGTGCAGCAAGTGGCAGAGTTGTTTTTGATGCTGACACTGCTGAAACGCGGGGAAGAAACGGAGAGAAGATAATAATGGTTAGAGAAGAAACTAAACCTGAAGATGTTCATGGTTTCTTTGCCTCACAAGGCATACTAACAAGTCGAGGTGGAAAGACAAGTCACGCTGCGGTGGTGGCGAGAGGCATAGGTAAAGCTTGTGTGGTGGGGGCATCTGAAATAAGAATTGATATGGTAAATAATCAATTCGTTGTAAATAATAAAATCATAAATGAGGGTGATTACATTACATTAGATGGAACTACTGGTGAAGTCTTTCTAGGTGAAATTCAGACTGTCGAACCAGAACCTACTGTTGAAATGGCAGAACTTCTAACTTTTGCAGATCAAATTAGACGATTAGGCGTAAGAGCCAACGCTGATACTCCTGAAAACGCAAGGCTAGCTAGAAGTCTAGGCGCAGAAGGAATTGGTCTGTGTAGAACAGAGAGAATGTTTAACGCAACAGACCGACTGCCAACAATGGTTTCAATGATTCTCGCAGAAACCGATGATTCACGAAGAAATCTCCTAAAGAATCTAACTGAAATGCAAAAGCAAGACTTCAAAGAAATATTAACAGCAATGGAGGGTTACCCAGTTACAATAAGGCTCTTGGATGCACCTTTACACGAATTTCTTCCGAATACGGATGAATTGTCAGAGGAAGTGAGAAAACTAAAGGAATCTAATGCCCCTCAAAGTAGAATATCTGAAAAAGAATTAGTTTTACGAAAGGCAAGGGATCTAGCAGAAGTCAATCCGATGTTAGGTCACCGAGGAGTCAGGGTCGGTATAACATATCCAGAAATATATGAATCACAAATAAGAGCTATATGTGAAGCATCAGCTGAATTGCTAAAAGAAAAGATAGATGTCAAACCGCAAGTAATGATTCCGCAATTAGCTTTGAAACAAGAGTTAGTCTATATCATGAAAATCGCAGCGACAGTGCAAAGTCAGGTGGAAAAAGAAACCGATGTAAAACTCAACATTAAATATGGAACAATGTTAGAAGTGGTGAGAGCATGCGTAACTGCGGATGAAATAGCTGAGTTAGCCGAATTCTTCAGCTTCGGAACGAATGACCTTACACAAGCAGTATTCAGTTTCAGCAGAGAAGACGCAGAAAACAAATTCCTACCTATATACGAAGAAAAAGGTATATTGAAACAGAATCCATTTCAAACAATAGATCGAAGTGGTGTAGCAGAAATAATGCGCATAGGTGTAAATAAAGGTAGAAAAACTAGAAATGATATCGAAATTGGCATTTGCGGAGAACATGGGGGGGACCCTTCATCAATCGAAATATGTAACGACCTTGGACTTACATATGTCAGCTGCTCATCATACAGGATTCCCATAGCAAGACTTGCTTCAGCACAGTCTCAAATGAAGACAAATTCTCAATTGAAACACAAAATCACCTGATGTAAGAATTGTAATCTTTCTGATGAATTTAATGTGATTATCCAATCAGACAATGATAATTCATTTGTAGTACTTTAAGATCATCCGTAACAATACATTTATGAGTAAACTTTGCAATAATTCTGAGTCTGCAATCAGTTTAGATTTGTTTCATTTGAAATAGTTTTATGATGGTATCTTCATATGACACAAAGATCTAAAATACTTTAATCTCATAAGGTTTTAGAAGATTCATTAGTGTTTGTGATATTTCAAGATTATCATGAGTCCCAAATGTTGTGAAACTGTTTTTGATATAAGCTTCTAGGATCCAAATCTATCAAAGGATTTCACTTCCTATGAATAATCTGGTCATTAAGAAGTATTAATACACTTACTGCAGTATCGTCTAGAAAAAAAAGAAATTATTAACAATTAATTTAGTATAGGTTTCGCCATACTAACATTACATTTCCTTATCATATGTTGCATCGTATTTGACGTAAAACTTACTGAATGATTAGCTCGATAAGAAAAAATAATATAATAGATTTAGGCTTGGTCTATTGTCGAAATTAAAATCAAAGCGAAAAAGAAGACCCATCTTTTTAAAGCAATTTTGTTAATATTCCTTGTTAGATCACGAATATTTGTAGTAAAATAATTGTTATATTCTATATCGAATCATCTGACGCAGCAATTTTCTGAATCTTAAGTATATCGTTTTCTTTTTCAACAGCTCTATTGATAGTAATTTCTGCGATTGTTGATGTGAAAGTTGAAATCTGTTCAAGGTTAATTATAATGGTGTTTAAAGAAAGATATGCACTAATAGTACTCAAATCAGATTCACCATTGTCAATTAAACCTTTTCTAAATTTGCTCAAAATAGACTCTCT
>DATBXD010000034.1:0-4920 GCA_036514475.1 Nitrososphaerales archaeon | reverse complement strand
CGATCTACTTTTTGTTTGGATTTCTTACGAGGGGTTTAAGTATTTCTAAAGATATCATCTTGAAAGATGTTGATTTGAGCGATTCTGCTATTTTGACTCCTGAGAGACTCTTCTCAGAGTTTCGTAAGACGCTTAGCGACTTCGGATGGGTTTATGGGTATAAGGCTCTTAACGAACTTAGAGCTGAAAAAGACAAGTCAATCTTTCTTGAACCCACAATCAAGTTTGTAAAGCAAGAAGATCAGGATCAAATTAGAAGCTGGGGGACGAGTGTTCTTGAGCTCATTGCAGGTAAGGAGGGTGAGGCGGCATTTGAGTTTCTAATAGGATTGTTAAAGACTGAGAAGACCAAAGAGCGAAAGGCAAAATACCATTACACACGTTTCTTCGCGCTTAGAGCAATATCAAACCTGGCAAAATCAGAAAATGAGCGCAAAGAGCTTCGCACCATGCTTGAGCATATGTGGAATGATGAGGATGAGGATTATCTGACTCAGGCTGAAGCTTCTATACTTTTAGCTTTGCAAGATATTGGGGATTCGAAGGGAAAACAAGCTATTGTGAATAAGCTAAAAGACATGTTAAGTAAAGAACGGTTCAAAGAATATTGGCCTGCTTCTCGAACACTTCGAGCTTTAAGAGAGTTCGCTCTACCAATTTTAGTTGAAGACATCTTCGCAGTCATGGAGAATAGCCCATACCCAGATCATAAGAAAGCTGCGATACAGACTCTTGGTTCCTACGGTGGTAACCTGGCTGTTGTTCGTCGTCTTGGGCTTGTTTTAAGAACCAATCCTGACAGTTCACAGCGCTTAGCAGCTGTGTTATCTCTTGCTAAGCTTAAGCATCCC
Organism: Nitrososphaerales archaeon; assembly: GCA_036514475.1. GTDB lineage: Archaea > Thermoproteota > Nitrososphaeria > Nitrososphaerales > JACPRH01 > DATBXD01. The sequence continues at coordinate 4,069 of DATBXD010000034.1, read as the reverse complement.
GAGGCGCAAGAAGACCTTGTTAAGGCGCTTCATGATGATGATGCTGAGATACGGGTGCAGGCATGTGAAGCGTTAAAGTTGCTTATAGGAGCTGAGGCAGTTTCTGTTGTTGTGCAGCAGTGCCTTAGAGAGGGTATTGAGGAGGAGCGGCTTACACACCTAATTGAGGCGATGAGACACTTTGACCCTGAGCGAAGGCTCTCAACTGAGGTTCTAAGCAAGGAGTTAGTAGGTGACGACCGTAGACGTGCACAAGTCGCGGAGAGAATATTAATTGAGCTTGGTGGCTGGGCAGCTATTCAGCGGCTAAGCCAGAGAAGAAACACGCTTGAGGCGCTTGACAAAGTCCTAGCAGAGTCTGAGAAGGCGGTGAAAGATACTTTTCAAGACACTATCCGCCAAGCTAGGCGTAACTTCTACTTCGCAATGGCTGTTAACATTCTTGTAGTTATAATTGGCCTATCTCTTGTCGGAGTAGCTATTACTCAACTAATTCAAAAACCTGAGAAGCTCGAAAGCTGGGTTATCCCAGGAGCTGGAGGCGTGATAGGAGTTATTATCAACATGGCTTTTAACAACCCACGAAAAAACGCTCGTGAAGACCTAACTACCCTATTAAATGTAAACGTCATATTCTTAGGATTTCTACGCAGGCTAAACGAGATAGATGCAACTTTCAAACACTCATACCTTGAGAGTCATAGTTTTGGGACCGATGATATGGAGAAAACCGTCGCTCAGATTGATAAAGCTGTCACCCAAGCTCTAAACATGGCAACCCGTCACTTACGCACTACGCAAACTGGTGACGAGGTAGTAAACCAATTGAAATAATCTGCTATTAGTGAAGTATCTAAATATTAAATTGATTTGAGGTTTATTTGCTTTTAAGGTTAAATGGTATTGAAAAACTGAATTTTGACCCTTTTCCTATGGTGCTAGATACTTTAATTGTTCCGCCATGCATTTCAATAAAAGATCTAGTATTCCATAATCCAAGTCCGGTTCCTCCGACATTACGCACTTCTGGGTTTTCTCAACTAGAACCTTACTCAATCCTTCTTCTCCATCGGAGGCCGTAATAACCTCAAATCCCTCTTTGACTAGCTTAGTTCTAACCATACGTAGAATATCTGAATCATCATCTATAGCAACAACTCTAATTGGCATTTGTTTTTATCTTCTTCTATTAGTCCATTACTCAAATAAAAGTTCTTCTTTAGAATACTGAGATTAATTATTTAATTTGATCGTTTAGAATAGGGGTTACTACTATTAGAGGCTTTCTTCTTAGCCATTTTCAATCTTCAAATGAATTTGGAATCTATCTATTGGATAGTAATGAACTTGTGATTTCTGATAAAGAAACCTTTTTGCTTTTAAAATCAAACATAATTATTCGAGTCTAAATATGTAAGTTGTGAATGGGAGATTAATATTAATCTGGTTGTATGATTCCTGAATTGATGTTCTTTGCAGTATTATACGCGTCGTAGATATTGTATATCCAAAACAATGGATATAGTATGAATCCAATAAGTAGTAACATTGTAAATAGAAAGATTACTCCAATTACGATAAAGGATATTCCTTTTCCAATCTGCCCGTTATAGATTTGTCCTAAACCAACAAAGATAAATGATAATACCGCTGCAATACCTGGTTCTTTACGTTGAATTGATACTGGCGCAGCTTTAACTCTAACTCCGCACTTTGGACAAATCTCAGCCGCCAAAGCTATTTGCGCGCCGCAATGATGACAGAATTTTGATTCTCTTAGGAGTTACGCGGTTGACCGTCTAAACATATAAGCGTTACACAACTCTTATAGGCGAGGAGCAGAGGAAACAATCCCAACCGCGTAACTCCTATCTCTTTCAGCCATTTAGCGAAAACACTCTCATTCATTAATATAAACGTTTTTGGAAAATAATGCTCCAGATGTTAGTCTTTGAATGAATAAAATCTATGGAGAATTGACCAAATATCAAATGAATTGAAGCGAAGAAATACTTTCAATTTAGTCATTTAATCAACGATACAGAAGAGACTTAATCAGAAAGTTCCTTAATATTGAGAAACTTTGTAAATTATCTGTTCAAAAGATATTGGAGTCCACTAAGGTATTCTTTATTTATATCATTTAAACCAGTTTTGTCATTGCCGACTCATGACTTTCTAGACAATACTGATAATTATCCTAGTCAGCAAAGTCTGCAAAAGACTATTTTAAGTAAAATGGAATCTCTATTATCGCATAATTTTGGTTCGAGTTCTGTTCTTTCAATAATTAGAGATTATCCTAACAGGTCTGGAAAGATGTTGCGCCCTATTATTTGCATATCTGCGTGTGGGGCTGTGGGAGGAGACATTAACAACTCTTTCAATACTGCTGCAGCTATTGAGCTTATTCACAATGCTTTCTTGATTAAAGATGATATTGTTGATGGGTCAGATTTTCGCAGGGGGTTGAAGACGCTGAACCGGATGCATGGGTTTGAAATTGCTGTAAATGTAGGTGATGCTTTGAAGGTCATTAGCTTATCTGCGTTACTTGATAATCTTGAGCTTATTGGTGTTAGAAAGTCTCTTCAGATTATGATGGAGTTTATGCAGATGGCTAAGATGTCAGTTGAAGGTCAGTTGATGGAGGTGGAGTGGGTAAAGACTAACAGAGTTGACTTGACTCAAAAGGACTATTTTGAGATGTGTGTTAGGAAGAGCTGCTGGTATACTTGCATTGGGCCTTGTCGAACAGGCATAATTATTGGATCTGAAAATGCAACTGATAAGCAGTTGGAGCTTGTGACTGAGTTCGCGACTAGGATGGGTCTTGCTTTTCAGATAAGAGATGATACGCTAAATCTATTGAGCACTTTTAGAAAGTATGGTAAAGAGATTAACGGCGATATCTGGGAGGGGAAACGAACGGTTATGCTGATTCACTTGCTTGAGAGATGTTCAGAAGCTGATAAGAGATCTGTTGAGCTAATTCTTAACAAGCCAAGAGAGGAGAAGAAAGAATCTGAAGTGAATTATGTTAGGGGTCTTATTGATAAATACGATTCTTTGACTTATGCTCAGAATCTTTCACTGCAATACGCTAAGGAGGCAACGAATATTTTGCAGGAGGATTGTGACTGGATGACTAATAATTATTGGAAGAAATCTCTTAAAGATATGGTAAAACATGTTGTTTCACGAAATAAATAGTTATATACTAAACAGGCATCATACTAGGTAGATTTTGTATGAGTAGAGAAGGATCAAAAGCAAAAGCTGATGCAGCGCGAAAAACACTAGAGTCCTTGTCAGAGTTATTTCCAGTTATTGACCCGAAGATGATTCAAAGTACTGTGAATAATGTTCTAAACACGCTTAATGAGCCTGAGTTTAGAGAAGAGGTGAAGAGAACAGTTGATCTTTCATATACTACTTCGCTTCAGATTCTTCAAAGGTTTATGAAGCTAAGTCAGGATTTGAATAAAGTGGATTCGGATCAAAGATCTGAGATTATTAACCAAAGTGTTCCAAAGCTAATAAAGACAAATCTCTCGATGGCTATTGACCTTATGACGCTTAATCAGAAATACTCCTCAATGCTCTTAGATATCTTAGAGAAGAGTACTAGATCCGAGATCAATACTGCTTCGAACACTGAGAAAGTGAAGAGACAGCGCCCATCAACGTCGAAAGATAATGTACGTTCATAGAGAAGAAGATCTAAAGTATCTGGATTCTTTCCATTTACCTACGTTTCTTGACCCTTCAGTTGATGACTATAAAGAATGGTACCACTTCATCTTCTACGATAAAGCTAATGATCTATTTGGTTTTCTAAACTTCTCACTTGTTGGAAATCCCTATAACTCAAGGAAGGGTGTTGGGGGAGCATTGATTTTTCTTCAAAACTCTAGAGGGGAGTGGAGAGGATGTTTAGATTTAGTTGACAGCGCAGATATTAGAACATCTCAGATAAGCCCAAGTTTTCTATCAGGTAGCTCTGCTGTATTATTTGAAGATAACAAGTATTTTCACCTGATTGGTAAAACTAGTAATCCTAGACTTG
>DATBXD010000033.1:0-3853 GCA_036514475.1 Nitrososphaerales archaeon | reverse complement strand
TAAGTCTCTTTGTCAGTTTGTACACTTCCACTATTTGGTCTTCCTCTTGAGACAACTCTATCTGAATCTTCACCATTATAACACAATGTCATACTGTATATCATGGTGTATTATAAAGATGATTATTGTTGGCTTTTGACTTGTGCCTCATCGACAAACTCTATATGTATGCGATAATACTTCAGTGTGAGTTTCTCATTTCCCTCTACTGCATATTTTAGCTTGGAGTCATATTGATGTGTAATAATTACTCCGTACACATTCTTATCATAAGCTACGTGATGCTTAATCCAACCTATGTACCGCGATATTTGACCTACCACCTCATCTGAGCCACGGAAACGTTTGAGCTCGATCACAACCATATCTCCGTTTGGTCTCACAAATAATAGGTCTATTGTTCCAACGTCTGTAGGATACTGTCGACCGCGATTGCTACTCTCATCAACAAATAGTTTAAGACCAGGCTCGACCAACTCTGGATTTAGTTCAAGGAAGTCTTCAAGTTGCTTTTCTCAGGTCAGATACCACTTCTAGCGACAATGGTACGAAGACGCCGAGACTATATCCTACAATATGAGCAAAGACATCAATCAAAGTTGATCCGGATACAATATTGCTTGGAAGAAGTGTAAAAAGAGAAAAGACTATACCTACAGATGCAAAATACACTACTGACATATAGAAACGCTTCAAAGGATTATCTTTCTTAACCAGTTTTGATCCTTGTCTTATCAAACCGATTATCTCAATAATACCTACTCTGTTTTGATATGCTAAAATAATTGAGAAGAGTAATGAAACAATCATAATCAGAATGTTCCAAGATAGCAGCGACACTATTGCAAAATTCATTAGTATCACTGAGACCACGAAATTTGTATCAATTTTCACATTGTATAATTTTTTCAAGCGATCGTACATTGAGTATACGAAGTAACCATCTATTCCAGATACGATTCCAGAGAAACCTTGCACCGGTGGAATGTTCGGAGTCAGATATATACTAGATATAGAAATTAGCCATGGCAAAACTGTAAGAACAAGTAACATCATCCATCGAAATCTGCGCTGGTTAACTTCTATGTTAAAGAGAAGAAAAATCAATATCATGTATGAAGATAAATTATTGAATAAATGAGTGGCATCCGAGTGCGTGAAGTTCATGAGAAACACACTAGGAACATTAGGATCATTCACGTATAGAATAAAGTAACTTTCCTTAATCTGCGCTGGCAGAAGATAGATTAGAAAGAATATGAGCGGTATAACAACAATATAAGAGAATAACTCATGTTTACTCCACGCTCTCATGAAGTTAGTAATTTCACCAACTGTCGATTTGGTAGGTCGTTTTTATATAAGAATTTTAAATATGTATTATTGGTTCAAAGAGAATAGAAATAAAAATATCATTAATTCATTAAGTCAATGTTAGATGGTATCTGAGCATAATACGAAGGTATTTTAGTTCATTCAACACTTACCGAGATACACGGTGGTTGCATGAGTATAGTAGGAAGAACTCCTCAAGGGCTCACAGTATTTGTTAGCTCTAGCATCAAGGAGTTTGAGAATGAGCGAGTTAGATTGGAAAAAGAAATCGAAGAAATCGGTTTTCTGACGCCTATTATTTTGGAAAGAAGAGGAGCAAGACCTGGAAGTGTTAACAATGAATCTTTGACAGGTGCGAGAGAAAGCGACATTTTCGTGGGCATATTCGGTACAAGTTTCTCGGACTTGACTGCGAAGGAATTCAAACAAGCATTTACTACAAAAAAACCCTGCTTCATTTACGTGCTCAAGGCAAAAGGTAGGGATCCTAATTTAGAACGTTTCATTATTGAAGAAGTGCAACCCCACCTTAAGTATCAAGAATTCGACACTACAAGTAAACTTATTCTTCATATAAGAAATGACCTATCTATCTTTCTGGGTGACGTATTAAGAATGGGCATTGATGTGTGGGTGAAGGATTCTGGAAAACGAACTCCTGAAGAGATAATAAGAGATCGATTTTCTGATAATATTGCGCACGACAACGAAATTATTACAGTTGGTGCTCCTTGGCAGGAAATTCTCAAACCGATTATTACTAAACAACTTCCAAAGGCTCCTCAATGGCTTAGAATTCTAGCAGTTCTGTCCAAAGGTTCATCTAGCATGAAATCACTCACGAGAGAAACAGGAATATATGGTTCAGTACTTTGGTTTCGTATGAAAGCACTTCAATCATCTGGTTTGATCATACCCCAGCAGAAAATGAATAAAATAGTATATTCAATTACAGAGGAAGGTGTGACAGTGCTTCGGAAACGTTATCCCAAATTAAACAATGTAGATGAATCAAGTGCCTGAAAACGATTTTTCAGAATGGTGGATAGACGAAAATAATTCCTCATCCAAAGAAACGATAAAAAGTATGAGTGATAAAAGTAAATTAGCTTCTTACTTCAATCAAACAAATCCATTTCACGATATGTTTCTTAAGGAAATCTTCTCAAGGAAAGATTCTAGTTAAAATATTTCATCATAATATTAGACATTGATTTAACAAGATTATCTTAAATTATTTATTAGAAACGAATAATATTTCTAATAGAGGTTTAGCACAGTTTTTAATAATTTCTTGGTTTCAAGTTCGCTGCGCTGAATCTTGTCTGGAATGATTACAATATACGGCAATACATTAGTCGGATCAAGAAGTTTCTTGCGTTTTTCGTTATAAATGGAATTTAACACGACTTTAACGATTTTTCTTGCATTCTCTGCAGTATCTTGGTCTAAACAAATAATCGAAAGGGTATAAATATTGGGAGTTAGTGCTGATAATATAACATCTTCCAACCTACTTGCTTTAGATTGTTCATCCCAAACCTCGTAAACGTCAACATTATTGTTTGATTTTATCTTAGCCCACAAATCAGGAATGAAATAATAGAGTTCTCCCTCTTTTCCTTTACCATGCGGAGAAACTATGTCTATCGGTTTGTACCCAGCTGAGTTAATATGATCCGCGTGAACTTCTTTATAATAGGTAAAATTCATACAGAGTTCGTAAAGAATTTTGATAATTTTGTTATGAGTAACTTTTGTCATATGTATATCTCAATGTTTTAAGAATATTATTAATTTTCATCAAATGTGTAGTATCATTTGAAAGAATGAACTAACAAATTCTGCAACGATTTCTCAGCGATCTCTCTACTTGCTACAACTGAAACAAATCAAGTCTACTGAATATGTCTCGCCCATACAATGATTAATGGTGTAGAGGGGTTGTATAATAATAGCCAAGACCTTTGCACACCCTACAGACTTCCACCCGAATTGGCACACCCATCATGCGCTCTCGGATTGTTTTCATATATTGACCATTACTGCCAAGCTCACAACCATTAGTGCAAGATACCCTAACTGGTCTTACCATAGAATTACAAATAAGACACTCATTATTTATCTTTTTACTCTAAGAAATAATCATTTAACATGTCAATTATCGTTACGATACACGAAAAATTAGGGATAAAATGAAAAAGTTCTACTCTTGTTCTATGTAAAGAATAGTGTTTTGTTAAATGAATAAATCTAACCCTAAATATTCATCTTTTTTATTGGTTTGATGAAGCTAATCGTTCGCCATACGAATCTGAGAAACGCAGTTCGTGATGAAACTGAAAGATGAATGTTACTAGAGGATTGAGTGGATGAGTAAGAAATCTCTAACTGAAGCAGATATTTGTACTAAATATATTACTCCAACGATACTTCATGCGGGTTGGGATCTTAAGAATCAGATTCGACAGGAAGTTCACTTCACTAGCGGGCGGGTGATAGTTAAGGGTGATAGAAC
>DATBXD010000032.1:0-7318 GCA_036514475.1 Nitrososphaerales archaeon | reverse complement strand
GGCTGAATTCATAGATTTTCTTTCAAAGTATAAAGTAATGGGACTTGCTGTAGCCTTCATACTGGGTATATACTTAGGTGCTCTTGTAAAAGCTCTGGTCGATGACCTAGTGATGCCAATAGTTCAATTGGCTATACCTGGAACTGATTGGGAACTCATGTTGGTAGGTCCATTTAGAGTAGGGCACTTTGCAGGTGCTGTTATCACATTCGTTATAGTTGCGCTTGTGATATTTATGATTGTGAAGTTAACAAAGAAAATGGGTGTCGAGTAGTAATAGCCTCAGATTCCACATCTTCGGTTCCTCTGAGGACTCTAAAGAGTGCGAAACAAGCTCCACTATCACAAAGTAGATTAGTCAACGTCGAAGAGGAGCTTTTAGTCTAAGCACTGTAGGGAGGAATATCTAGGACTGGTCTAGACTTTCAAAGTATTTATTGAGCGCAGGCTTGAGCATTCTCTAGACTCTTTGCCAAGGCTTTCAGTATAGGTTTCTACAGCCTTAGTTATTAGATGATATATGCAAAATCTTATGGCAGTATCTTGACATTTTTTATTTCCCAATCTTGAGATAAGAACAGATCATTAGGTTTTTACATCGCTTACCTGATTCCGGTATCTATGGTAATTTCAATAGCTAAGCCGCGATCCGCATCTACAACCACTTTGATTGGAAGGGTACGTTTGCATCCTAGAAAGGTGCAGTCTGAGATATCGAGTGTATAGACGCCTGGATTTACTTTAGCCTCAAATGTTCCGTCAGCGTTTAATCGTATTTGTATGGGCGCTCCAACCTCTGGTTGTAGGATTATCATTCTAGAGGTGTATACGTCGGGTTTGGGGTCAGGACATGGCTCCACGGGGCAGAGGGGGCCGATGCTTACCCTGCCAGATATCGTTGATGGCTGCGGTGTTGTTTGTAATGGTTTCTGTTTCAGTTCGTCCCAAGCGTTGTCTAGTATTGCTGAAATAACTGTGTTGTTCACAACTTTGATAATCGCTGTATGGGGCGTGATCACAGTAGCGACAGCTCGACCGCTTCTGTCGCCGTACCCTGCGTTTCTCGAGTCAAAAGTGATGGTTGTAACGTATTGAACGGGGTAGCTCATCAAACCACGTGCATCCACCACGTTGAGTGTTTCTACCATACCATAGTATTTGAATGTGGGAGCCTGAACTATGAACCCTTTAGATATCTTAACAGCTTTTTCTCCATCGTCGTCTGTCGCGTTTAGCTGAATCCTTTCTATTATTTTCTGCAGATATTGATTTACATATTCAAGTTCGCTAGGTTGGTTCTTCCCTGATGCCCAGGAGTCGACCCATCCTGTTAAAGTAACTTCAGACCCAGAGTATGCGGATAATTGATAGTTGAAGTAATCTGCCGCTCCTAGCTGTGCAGTATATGATCGATTTCCCGCGGTAAGCAATTCTGCCTTACTCAAGACCGTCATAAGATCACCTTGGTCAGTGCGGGTTAATCTTAGAGTGCCAATACCAGTAACATCTGAACTGTAGGTGACAGTGCCGTTGAAGTTGATAATTAGCTCCTCCTGAGCACCTCTTATTCCCCCGGTCTTCTTCCAGATGATTAAGCTAAACTCTTTGTCAGTTATGACGGAGTAGGGATATGTTAGCTCTGTAGTTGTAGGTTTCTCAGAAGTTACTAAGACCGATATTTGGTCAACAACAACTCCTTTTTCATCCTGTATAGCAACTGTGAATGAGCCTAGTGGGATTGTTTGAAACTCAAACGCGCCTTCTTCATTAGATACTACCAAGACTTTCGGATACGCAGCGGTTCCGTTCAATATGGTGATTATCACGCCGGAAATTGGGTAGCCGTTACGGTCAACTACTCGACCCACAATGCTGCCAGATAAAGTGGTGACCGCACCGTTTTCGATAGTCTCTTGGGTTAACTTGTTCAACTCATCTAGAATATTCTTGAGATTCTTAGGCAAATAGTCTGTAATATTTGGGGAGATTACTACAGTTTTGTTTAAAGAATCTATCCTCACCGTAATCTCGGCGATTCCTGCATCCATTACTGCGACGCCATCGGGGGTAGTGTATTTTTCGTTGAGTTGAAAGAAATCGTTGGCTAGTAGAAATCTTGTCAGGTCCTCTAGCTGCTCTCTGGACAGTTGTTCGCTGTAGGCCTGAGTTATCGACCCGTTAATACTCATCCAAGATACTCTTACGCTTGCATCATTGGTGATAAGTGTCTCAAGCTTTGCTTTCTCTACTTGTACAAGACCTTCATATCGTAGAAAAGAGATACTTATTTGGGTGGATTTCGAAACATCAATCTCTGAACTGGGCTCCCCCCATGGGTAAAATAACAAAGACATCCCCACCGCAATAGTTATCGCGGTTGCAATTACCAAAATTTGACTCTTATTTCTCAACTTTATTTCATCACACTAGATACATTTGCTTAGAATATTAGCATAGGCATTAGAACATGTTGAAGAAGTTCTACGTTGACTGTTCGGGAGAGTAGAACAACTAAGCAAGTATTCCATCGTCTTAGAAAATCCTCTTTTGTGATTGATCTAAGATCGTAACGGAAATATACGGTTTCGTTTACGCCTACCTAGTTATTCAAGATGATGAGCTGGGTGTCTTTTAATAGTAAAACAAGGAGATTTAGCCAATGTATAGGCCGCCATTCATATCTATCACATGGCCTGTAATGTAGTCAGCATCTTCTGAGGCTAAATACGCTACTGCTCCTGCGACTTCGGATGGCTTCCCAAGTCTTCCTAGAGGTATTTGTCCGAGGATTTTCTCCATTATTCGTTTTGGCACTGTTTTTATCATGTCTGTCTCTATGTATCCTGGGGCTATCGCGTTAACAGTTATGCCTGTTCCTGCAAATTCTCTTGCTAGGGTTTGAGTAAGAGCTATCATTCCTGCCTTTGAGGCTGCGTAGTTTGCTTGTCCTCGGTTGCCGATTCTTCCAATAACTGAGGATATGTTTACGATTCTGCCGTATCGATGATCTAACATGCCGCCTAGAACAGCTTTCGTGCAGTAGAATGTTCCATTTAGATTAACAGATAGGACATCTGTCCACATTTCGTCAGTCATTTTCAGGAAGGATTTATCTCGAACTATACCAGCGTTGTTTACAAGAATATCTATCTTTCCAAATCTGCTTATCACTTCGTCTCGCATTCTGATTACTTGAGTTGGGTCGCTAACATTCGCTTGGCATATCATGGAATGTGATCCGATGGAATCAACTATGTCGGATACTTCTTTCGCGTGCTCTTTAGTTTCTATATGATCTATGAAGTTGTAAAGTATGCCTAGTTCGTCTGTTGTTCCTATCTGGTCTACAAGGTTTGAAACTTTCTCAGCTTCTTCTTTGGTTGATTGATAAACTATCGCGATATCTGCGCCTTCTTTGGCTAGTCGTAAAGCGATCGCTTGACCTATTCCTCTTGATCCTCCGGTGATTACGGCGACTTTATTTTCTAACGTTAGATTTTTCTTCACATTGCTCATCTCTTAACAACCATGGCGATACCCTGACCCCCGCCTACGCATAGCGTTGCTAAGCCGTATGTGCCTTGCCTTCTTCTTAATTCATGTAGAAGTGTGACTAGTAGTCTTGCACCACTTGCCCCTATTGGGTGCCCAAGGGCGATGGCGCCTCCGTTCACATTTGTCTTGTTAGGGTTTAGACCAAGCTCGTTAATGACAGCGATGCTTTGCGATGCAAAAGCTTCGTTGAGTTCTATCAGATCTAGATCATCTACGATGATGCCGGCTCGCTTTAGTGCTTTCTTAGTTGCGCTAACAGGACCAATACCCATTATTTCTGGTGAGACTCCACAGTAGGAATAGCTCTTGATTGTGGCTAAAGGTGTAAGTTCTTTTTCTTTCGCTTTTTCTTCAGACATGAGAAGGATTGCAGCGGCTCCATCGTTTATACCGGAGGCGTTGCCCGCAGTTACTGTTCCATCCTTTCTAAATGCAGGTTTTAGTTTTGCAAGAGCCTCTTTTGTGGTGCCGAACCTTGGAAATTCATCTGTTTCGAATGAAATAGGATCGCTTTTTGGCTGAGGAATTTGTATTGGAACTATCTCATCTTTGAACCTACCTACCTTAATTGCGGCTTCTGCTTTATTCTGACTGTTTGCCGAGAATTCATCTTGAGCCTCTCTTGTGACATTGTATTTTTCTGCAACATTCTCTGCTGTAATTCCCATGTGGTAGTTTCCAAAAACATCCCAAAGCCCGTCGTATATCATTAAATCGACAACTTCATCGTTACCCATCTTTGCGCCCCAGCGGTTTTTCTTCAGGGCGTATGGAGCCATTGACATAGATTCTGCGCCGCCTGCTAATACGATCTCCGCGTCGTCAAGCATGATAGATTGAGCGCCTAGAACAACTGACTTTAGGCCCGAACCGCATACCTTGTTTACGCAGTAGGCGGGTACTTCCTTGGGAATTCCAGCTCCGATTCCAGCCTGCCTTGCTACATTCTGACCGTGACCTGCTGAAAGAACATTTCCGAGGATGATTTCATCGACATCTTCAGCTCTAGCACTTGCTCGTTTTAGCGCGTTCCCTAAAACAATTGAACCTAGGTGCATTGGACTTGTGTCTTTGAGACTTCCACCGAATTTCCCAACGGCAGTTCTTGTTGCGGATACAATTACTACATTATTCATATTCTTCACCTGTTATACATTGATTATGTTCGGAGGTAATAACTATATTACTAGTCCGCCGTCAACGTTTAGAACTGCGCCGTTAACGTATGTCGCTTCATCAGAGGAAAGATACAAGTATGCATACGCAACGTCTTTTGCTTCTCCTAGCCTGTGTAGAGGAGTTTTTTCTTTGAACATTTCTAGAAGTTTATCGGGTACATTTGATGTCATGGGGGTCATTATGAATCCTGGAGCCACTGCGTTAACCCTTATTCCTTTCTTCCCAAGTTCTTTGGCTAGACTCTTTGTCATGCCTATTACTCCAGCTTTGGTAGCAGAGTAATTGGTCTGGCCGATATTGCCAAACACACCTACTATTGAAGCGGTGTTTACAATTACGCCGTTGCTTTGCTTTATCATGTCTTCAACCACCGCCTGGATGCAGTTGAATACGCCTTTTAGATTAACGTTGATGACTTTGTCCCATTGTTCCTCTGACATTTTTGTTAATAAGGCGTCTTGAGTTATGCCGGCATTATTTATTAGAATGTCGATTCTACCGTATTTCTCAATCACGTCTTTAGCTAATTGTTTTGATTGTTCTCTGTTTGTTACATCTAGTTTGAAGAAGAATGCTTCGCCTCCTTTGTTTTTAATCTCGTTTGCTGTTTCTTCACCACTTTTCTCTATTATGTCGGCGACAACAACTTTAGCTCCTTCTTCTGCGAATAGTAGAGCGGTTGCTTTACCTATGCCGCTTCCAGCGCCTGTGATAATTGCAACTTTGTTTTGAAGTCTCATTATTGTGCTCGCCCTTGGGTTGTGGTTCGTCTTTGTTCGCGCGGTTTAGCTGGCGTGGGCTTATCTTTTGTCACTTCATCTGGAATAGTCTTAACTTTCTTAGCTTCATCTGAAACAGTCTTATCTTTTTTAGCTTCATCTGGTATTGATCTTGGTCTTAACCATTCTGCGATCTTTGGGCAGACCTCTTTTTGGGATTTTGAGCCGACGAAGATACCTATGTGCCCGGTTTTGAAGACTAGTGTCTCTTTATCTGAGCTTGATACTGCGTCGTTTAGTGGTTTGCTTGCTTCGTTTGGAACAAGGTGGTCAAACTCTGCCATTACGTTAAGCAGAGGCATAGTTATGTTCTTCAAATTGATCTTCTGTCCGTTAAGAACCATCGCATTTTTGATGAGAAGGTTGTTTTGGTAGCAGTCCTTTACAAACTGTCTTAGGGTTTCGCCTGGTTGGTCGGGACTGTCAAAGATCCATTTCTCCATTCTAAGAAAGTTTCGGATCATTTCTTCGTTTTTGCGCTGGCTTTCCTCATCTCCAGGTTTAATCTCGATTCGTTCGAAAAGGTCTACGTATTTGTCTATCATTGTTCTAAATGGGTCTGCTAGCATAAATCCGATGTTTAAGACATCTCCAGGTACTACTCCAAAATAGTCAACTATTCTGTCCACATCTAGATTCTTTGCCCAGACGTGTAGAAGCCCTTTGTTCGTGTCAAAGTTGATAGGTGCGACTAGAGTTATGAGGTTCTTGACTTTTTCAGGATGCAATGCAGCATACATTACGGAGAATGTGCCTCCTTGGCATACTCCAAGTATTGTAATTTTATCAACTGCGGATATTTCTCTGATTTTGTCCACTGCGTTGTTTATGTATCCATTTACATGGTCGTCGATTGTAAGGTATTTTCCTATGCCTGTGGGGTATCCCCAGTCAAGGACGTAGACATCGAACCCTTCATCGAGTAGCTTCTTCATGACGCTTTTATCAGGTTGGAGATCTAGAATGTAGTAGCGATTAACAAGAGCATAAACAACAAGAATTGGAACAGCGTACGGCTTCTTCACAGTTGGGATGTAGTGGATAAGTTTCATCGTATCTTCAGTGTAGACAACCTCTGCTGGAGTTGTTCCAACTGAGAAATCAGATAATTGCGAGAAAAGCGTCATTCCGTGACTGAACTTCTCAAAGAACTCGATTGATTCAAGTTTATTCAAGAGGGGTCACCGCTGTGGAGTTATTCTTCTCAGATAGTTCTTTGATCTGTTTAGTTAACTCCTTTACAGTTTTCCTAAGAATGTATAGTTCTTTGTTTATTTCATCGATATCTGTCTTTGTTGGGAGATTCATCGGTTTAAGATAGTTCTCTTCGAATATGTCTTTGCTATGCTTTTGGAAATCCATGAACGCTGACATTAGCTTCCCATTTTCGGATGAGAATAATTCTGATTTGAGGAATTCATTGAAAGTCCCGCTATATGTTTCAATCCATATTTTATAGAAAGCTCTGTACTTGTCAGGACTTGGGTCTTTATCCATCTCTGAAATTGTCTTATCACTCATATTCCCCATTGCTTTCATGAATACGCTCTGAAAATTGGCGTTGGACTTCATAAGAGCTGTGTAGAAATTGACGAAGGTTGAGAAGCCCTTCATCAGTTTCTCAGATTCTTCGCGTTTTGGCCCTAAGGTAGGCATCGTAACTAGCTTACCAAAGGAATCTTCATAGAAGTTTGACCAAAGGCTGAATAAATCTTGTGTGTTTTTAGAGTCGACTTTGTCCATCGTTAAGACTTCTTCGAGTGGCTAATATCGGATGTTCGCCACATGTTGTATATTTTGTTGAA
>DATBXD010000031.1:0-4426 GCA_036514475.1 Nitrososphaerales archaeon | reverse complement strand
TTTAATCCTGACTCTATTGAAGAGTTCAACAAGATCCTCACCTGCCATGTTCACCGCTAGAATTATGTGAAGCGGCTTCTTTCCTCTTACCAAGTCTCCACCAGGGTCTCTGCCATACTGCTCTTTAGACGCGAACAAGTCGATAATATCATCTTGAATATCAAAAGCAAACCCAATGTTTTGAGCTGCGCTATCAAGGATTGGCAAATCTTTTACAGGAGCATCTCCAAGAATAGATCCTATCAAAACAGTTGTTCTAAATAGCGACGCAGCTCGCTTTCTAGCCATTAAATACCACTCCTCTACACTAGGGTTTTTGTACTCAAAAAGCAAATCAAGCATTTGCGATTCGTTTACACTGTGAAAATCATCATTAAGTACGTCTAGTGTTTCGATTCTCTTGCGTTCCGAATAGTCTGTTGATAATATTGCCTCAAGCGCCAAAGAGTAAGCAATGTTGCCTGAGAAGATAGCTATTGACTCACCAAATTTCTCATTGAACCCGTCGAACATTCTTTGGAAAGCCAATCCTCCTCTGCGAAGGTCTTCTCGGTCAGCAATGTCATCGTGGAGTAGGATACAGTGCCTGTACATCTCTATTCCCGAACAGATTCGAAGAATATTTTGATCCACTTCATTATCATATCCAGTGTACGTTATGATTGTGTGAATAGACGCTAGTCGGAGTCCTTTCCTTAAAGAGTAGTCAGATAAACTATCAAAAACCTTTAAGGTAAATTCATGATATTTCGCAGCTTCAATTCGAAGCATCGCCATGTATTTCTCAACATCTTTCTCAATCATTACATTATAGCGCTTTGATATGCCCATCCAATCCATGTTAACCATCGAGATTCACCGCAAGCCACCTGGAAATACTTTTTCAAAACAAGACAGATCACTGAAAATACCCAAGAGTGATAATGTAAACAGGCTGGATTAGATAACTATTATCTTGCAGATTGAACGTCATGATTAATTGATTTCCGGATTTGCACATTGTTAGAAGAGTTTACACAATAATTATTGTTCTACTTGGTCGAGTTTTCTCAAGATGTTATCTATCAGACTAAGTATTTCCCTATCTATAATGTTGTCTATTTCGCTGTCCATTTGGTATATGTCAAAACCTACGTCTCTGGGAGATTGAGAAGTGACTGTTTTAAACAATACCACTAAATCTACTCAAGTGTACCCAGTACTAATATTAGTATATATTACTTCCTATAGTAAGACATATATTACTTACTAATGTTAGTAAAAGATGGTGAAATCATGGTGAAAACAATGAAAATATCCGACGACACGCACAGAGAGCTTACCATGATCTCTGCCGAGTACACCACCCGTGACGGGGTGCGCCGAACATTTGATGAAACAATAATGGCACTAGTAGAAGCCTACCGAGCCAAGAAAGATGTAAAGTAAAAGCTCAGATCTTTAAAGACTTGACAGCCAGCTTAATATCAGCGGCTTTCACAGTTCTACGGCCAGCGTGCGCAGCAAACTCAACCGCCTGCTTAGATATCCTACCACCCATATCTTCCAAAGCGACTCTTAGCTCCTCAGCAGATTCATCGCTAACTCTCTCTGCACCTGCTTTCTTTATAATCCTATACATCGCCGCCACCCCAAGCTCTGTTTCAGTCAAATGTATCGTTTCAATGGGAGAATCAATCGATATTTAACGTTTGAAAAAAAAAGTTAAATCTAGACAAAGGCTATTAGTGTCCTATAAATGGCTAAGACAATTGATATTCACATTCACCTAACCGATAACGAATACCAAAGTATCCCATGGCTAATGCAGAGTTTCCTAAAGTTCTATAACTGCAAGATGGTATCTGCATCTGTTGATCTAGACACAGCCATAAGAAGCGTTAAATTAGCTCAAGAGTTCCCAGGAAAAGTAATTCCATTCTTAGGTATCCACCCCCAAATGGTGGAAAAAGTCGACTTGGATAAGTTTCTAGAGTACCTCTACGCGAACAATACGCATGCCGTTGGAGTTGGTGAAATAGGTCTTGACAGAAAGTTAGATTCGAAAAGCGACCCATCTGAGAAACAGATGCTTTTCTTTCGAAAACAGCTAGAAGCAGCTGAAAAACTAGGCAAGCCTATAGCTGTTCACTCCCGAGGGACGCTTAAAGAAGTGATGAATATACTGCCTTCATACCGGCTAAATGGCGTTCTATTACATTGGTTTGCCGGAACCGAAAATGATTTAGCGAGAGCCATGAACTATGGGTTCTACGTGTCATACGGTCCAACGCTTGTCTACTCAAAGAGCAAGCAGAAACTTGCTTCTTCAACTCCAAAAGACTCTATTCTAACAGAGACAGATGGCCCAGTTAGTTATCAGGGTTGTTTTGGGGGAAAACCTGCTCTTCCAACCTTTCTACCCAGCGTGGTGTTCGCTCTAGCATCAATTCTTAAGATTCCCTATGATGAGACAGCAGCTCTAGTTCAGCAAAATTCCGAGAGATACTTGAGAATTACTTTCTAGTCAGTTCGAGGAGTATTCCAACTAGAGGAATAGCAATAAAGTAGTTTCCAATATGAAATGGATCAATATGAAAATAGTGAAAACAATAGATGATGGCCCATGTCTTAGCCACCAAAACCTGCAGACTCGAACATATGATTAATCTTGATAAGCAAAACAAGAAGAAATGAGTCGATAGCCCTATTCAAACAAGCATATTCATATAACTTGAAAGAACCTGTTCTAATTATCGCAAAATAACATGAAAAAGCCTAGATTAATTAAAATTATATATAGTTCACAGACTTGAAGGCCAATACACAGGTTTCATTGATTGAATAGAATAAAACGAATCTCAAACCAGATCCTTGAAGAGCATGGATCTTCCTTCAACGCAGATTTTGCACATAACAAGGAAGCATTAGGGAAGGTTGCAATAATACAGTCCAAACAACTAAGAAACGAGGTTGCGGGTTACATTACTAACCAGCTAAACACAGGTGAATCCGAAGATGCCTCGGAAATATCTGAAGAAACCCCAGAGTCTTAATTAATTCTTGATATCAAACAGGTGGATAACCATCCTGTTGATTCTTATCAAATGACACTTCTGTGTCATTACTTCATTAACATTGTGTAGGATCTGATTATGAATGGCCTTAACGTTCTATTAGACTTTCATGAAATTTAGTATCTTGAAATAGTAGATTCTTCAATGAATAAGAACACATAATAACTATTTCTTACGATTACCACTGTCGCGTATCGCCTTCAAGTAATCCGCTTCCCTCGTGAATTCGGTCTATATGGTGCGAAAGATCTGTTTTGTTATTAAATATAGAACTACAGTAAGGACAGGTAAACTTTATGCCATTAATGTCATTACTCAATAAGCGCTACAACCCCAAGGCAATGACAATAATATCTTCAGCCTCAAACCTGTGGTTAACGAGATGACATTGCGATGCGTTCTTGCTCGTTACGCTTCTTTACACAGTGGCTGCTAGTGTCGTTGTTTGAAGCTTGAATAAGTTCGTCAGATAAAGCTTCTTCAATACTTTTGGGAGTTGAAAACGTTGCTTCGCGGACCCCTTCCGAAATAAATCTTAATGCCAGATCTACTCTACGCAGTGGAGAAATATCGACAGAAACATGGTAGACAACCCCTCCGTATGCTATCCTTGTTGTATCTTCGTTTGGCGCAGAGTTTTCAATTGCTTTAACCAAAGTCTTTACTGGATTTTCATTTGTCTTGAGATGAATTATATCCAGAGTGGTTTCAACAATTTTTAAAGCTCGTGATTTCTTGCCGCCCATTCTCCCTGTGTTCTTGGCGTGCTTTCTACCAAAATGCATTATGTCATTTGCGAGTCTTTCGACGATTGGAGCATCTGCCTTGTAAAACTTATGCTGTTGGTAACGGCCCATCGAACTTGGCATTATGACAGGTTTTAGCGAAATAACGTTCTTCAAACCTGGATCAGATACTTCCACCTCGCTTAGGTCCCACTTTCTAAAAAGCAGAAACTTCTGTTCCTCTAAAGCAGCCGTCAACGTCTCGGCTTCTCCTTTCTGCCGTAGACGAGTTCCTTTAGCGAAACGCCGTTCACCTTGAAGACCTTATATCTAATTCCAGGTATATCACCCATAGCTCTACCCATAGAGCCACCTATTCCTTCAACAACCACTTCATCATGCTCGTCAACAAAATTTAGTGCACCGTCAAGAGGTAAGAAAGCACTTACTTGCTTCCCATTCTTTATTAATTGAATTCGTACACATTTTCTAATGGCAGAGTTAGGCTGCTTTGCTTCGATACCTATCTTCTCCAAAACTATCCCCTTTGCCTGAGGAGAGCCTTCAAGAGGATCAGCTTTCTTGTCAAGCATCAAGAGCCGTCTATTATAGTACTTGTCAGACCAACGGCTGTTAAGACGTTTC
>DATBXD010000030.1:0-2557 GCA_036514475.1 Nitrososphaerales archaeon | reverse complement strand
TAGAAGCGCGACAAACACGCTGAAATAAACATAGGAAAAAGCAGAAACAAGACACAACCATAAGCCAAACCGGATCAAACCGATAAGAAAAACCCCACTCAACCAATAAGAAACGTTAACCCAGTTTTTAGAAGTCACCTATAATCTAAACAGACAGTATCATCAAAAATAATATAATCTGAAGGATGATGGACTAGATTTGAATTCCAACGAATCCTTCCAATCAGGGAAATTCCAGTTACATAAGGGATGTAAAATAAGTAATCCAAGTTAGAACATGAACAAAAAGAATATATAATTTAAAAACACCTTAATTATGTGGATCTGATTGAGAAATAAGCGATTAGCCAAAATATTGGTGCCAACAGACGGCTCCCCCTCATCATTGAAGGCTGAGGACCTTTCAATTAAACTAGCAAAGGCGTTGAACAGAGAGCTTGTGTTTATTCATATCCTTCCAACTAGTTTGTATCTAATGCCAAGGAGTGAACAGAATAAAGCGATGGAAATCATCAATTGGGAGAATCCATCTTCAGACGATGAAAATATTAGTAAAATCTATCTTAAGAATGCACTTGAAAAAGCTAAGAAAGCAGGAGTTAAGTCATCCGGGCGACTATTCCGAACCACATTCTCAGTTCGTGAAACAATTTGTACAGTCGCTAAAAATATGGGGGTATACCTCATAGTTCTCGGAACAAAGGGAATGAGTGTAAAACGAGTGATAATGGGAAGTGTTGCTGCAGGAGTAATAACGTATGCGGAATGCCCAGTGCTAGTTGCAAGGTAGCTAATTAGATCTAGATAGATTTATCAGGTGTCCTTAATTATTTGCATTTCTCAAAGATTTCATAAGTAAAGAGTAATCGCATAGTCTAGTTCTTTTTATTATCACTTACACGATATTTTCCAGGCAATAAAGACTTTTAATTTTTCAATATTTACTATGAACATTCTTCATTATCACAACTTCAATATTTTAGATGAATAGAGCGCATTTTGAACGTTACGAGACATATTTCTTTAAAATAGAGCGATTTTTACATCTTGCCTCAAAATATATTGTTTATAGTTATTGCGAACTAAATAAAATCAGAAATATAATCAAGTGTTTACAACATAAAAAGGGTTATTTACCCTTAAATGCCTGATTTTTAGCGTTTGTTTCTTTATTATTCATGTTAATTATCATTTGCATAGCGAATAATTCTTTTTCTTGTTCACCATTTGCTTTAGATTGCTCCAACTGTTGTTATTAAAAATAGTATATATAGAAACAGGAATATGGCTCCTTCTTTTTGACCTATTTTTCCTTGTGATAAGAAATACCAGAAGAATATATTTGTAATTATTGAGAAAATAACTAGGTTTTCATAGACACTCATATTCATAGTTAAAGATCCGTCAACTAACGCTGGTAAGAATAAGGTAATTCCAAGAATCAAAGTTATATTGATAAAGCTACTTCCTATAATGTCTCCAAACGCAAGCGAAGGCTGGCCTCTCATGAATGCTTTTAGGTCCATGGTGATTTCTGGTAAACTTGTACCAAACGCCACAATCGTTGAACCTATTACCGTTTGAGGAACTCCAACAAATCCAGCTATGGCAACCGCAGATTCCACAATGAACTTTGCACTAATTATCACTCCCATTGCTCCAAGAAAAGTAAAAAACAAGTAACGTTTTAGTTTCTTTCGCTCATCAGGAGACACTGTGCCGTTCTCTTGCGGTATTCTGACCTTTGAAATCTGATAAATGTAAACCACAAAAATGGATATCAACGCAAATCCCAGAGCCCATGTGGCTTGGGCGATGTAGATTAACACTAGAGGAATTATGGATGCAACCAAAAGTCCAAAATGGAGGTTCCCCAGCTCTTCTTTGGCAAACACAGGAATGAGTTCATTCCCATTATGCTCATTATTAATGTTGGCTTGCCTAGGACGTCTATAATGAATAATAAGCGCTGCTAACCCAATAATCAATGCTATGTTAACAATGTTTGAACCTAATATGTTTCCAACCGAAAGTGGAGCGCCTCCTGACAGAGAAGCAATAACAGCTACAGTCAACTCTGGTAGAGACGTTGAGAAAGCTATTAAGCTAAATCCAATAGCAGTTTTGCTGAGTCCAGTTACCTTTGAAACCTTTAGCGCATTATTAATTCCAAGGTTACTTGCCCAATTCAAGCCGAGAAATGACAATCCTATTATGAATATATTGACCAATAGATCTGCAACCATTATATCCACCATTGTTATTTCACCTCTTTCACTGTTTTAAACAATGGTGTTTACAATGATATTTGCTTATCTAAAAACATACGATGTTTCTGGAGCGTTATTGTAGTTTCTAATGTATTAACTAAGGAAATAGATTATTTTTATAAAATCAGGAATTAGCCTTGTTAATTTTTGAAATCTACATATAATAATCTTGCTAAATTATTTCATATGCCTTATAGATTTGCTTTAATGTTTAAGAGTGCGATTAAGGAATTAAAATTGAGTTAACTACCGTTGATTGATTAAACACTAATATCGAGTTCTCTTTT
>DATBXD010000029.1:0-3526 GCA_036514475.1 Nitrososphaerales archaeon | reverse complement strand
TGTTCCCAGTTGAAAGAGCTTTCCTTGATTTATGACTGCAATTCTATTAGACATAGTCATTGCTTCAGTCTGATCGTGAGTCACATAGAGAAGTGTTGTCTTAATATCTCTCTGAAGCTCCTTCAGTTCAGACCTTAGATAAGCCCGAGTTTTAGCATCTACGTTTGAAAGAGGCTCATCCATTATTAGAATATCAGGTTTTCTGATTATTGCCCTTCCTAAAGCAACTCTTTGTTGCTCCCCACCACTCAGCTCTCTAGGCTTACGTTCCAATAGGCTACTTATCTTTAAAAGATCTGTAATTTCTCTAACTCTTTTCGTGATTTCATCTTTTGATATTTGTCTAATGGATAATGGGAAACCTATATTGTCAGCCACAGTCATATGTGGAAATAGGGCATAACTCTGGAAGACCATTGATACATTTCTATCTCTTTGAGGTAAATCATTCATTACGCGGTCCCCGAATATTATTTTTCCAGACGTAGGTGTTTCTAGTCCTGCTATCAGTCTTAGGAGAGTAGTTTTGCCACAACCTGACGGACCCAGGATAGATACAAATTCTTCATCTTCAACTGTTAGATTGAAGTTATCTACAGCTTTAATTTTGCCAAAATATTTGCTGACAGAATCAAGAATTAGCTTCATTTATACTAGACAACACCTTGTTATCATTTCTCTTAATATATTATTTTAGCTAAGTATTATTAGATTTTGTTTTTCATCAGGGTTTAACTTCGATTGTGCCTACTTCTACTGAATGGGTAACAACTTGATGAACCTCTACTCCACGGTAATCAGTGAAGGTGTAAGTTTCTTCAGATCCATGGTCTATGAATTTGAAAGTGCCAACTTTTGAAGGTGTGAATTCCAAGGTTGCTTGTTCAAAGGGTTTGATACGTGTTGTTTCAATTCCTAATTCTGGTATAGAGAGTCCATGGCTTTCAATATCGTCGTTATTTACAACAATAATTGTTATAGGTACACCTACACTAAGTATTATAGTATCTGGGTCCCAGTTTCGCTTCTCGTTCTGCCACAGAATTATACCTCCTTCAACAGGAGGGTTTGTGGTAACCAATCTGATTATAATAACAGAAGAATTGTTCGAAGCTTGAAAATACATTAAGCCAGCAAATACTACTACAATTACAATTATCCCAATCAACAAGAATTTTCTATTCAATTCTTATGAAAGAATACAGAAATATGTAAGTAGATAATTCTTTCGCTCTTTATTTACTGTTTTACTGAATAGATTAAGATAATCTTGTTTTCTTTATGAAGTTAGTGATTTATTTGATGAATTTTTTAAATCATAGAAATAATTGATTAGATATTAGGGCTCTACTATTATTTTCCCAGGGGGTATACAAATCTTCTCAGGATCTGGATTGCAATCAGGTGATTCCCAAGCAGGTACTGAGGGATCTATGAATTTGAAGATTCCAGTTTTATCAGCATTAAATTGCATCGTTATTCTTCCATTGACTGGAGGAATAGAAACGGATTCTAAACCGAGATCAGGTACTGCAAACATATGTTCAACATCGTCATCTCCGTTTACTATCGTCAGCTGCACTGAATCACCTTTCTTCAAGGTTATATTAGATGGCACCCAATTCTTTGCTTCGTCCGCGACTTCAGTTAATTTTAAAGTTATAGTTTTTTTTCCACCAGATAAGCTGTTTGTATCTGTTTGAGGTTCATTATACATTATCATGTATACCGCTAACACTGCAAAGATAAGTGTCATAATTCCACCAACTATAATTATTTTCTTGTCCATATTTATCTAGGGTTACTGTATTGTATAAGTATACTTAACTTTTTTGCTGGTAATATATTTAATGGGATATTGTGTTGCATCATTCATGGAAGCAGTAACAACAATTTATGAAATACTGTTGTTATTATTAGCCTAAATAATGGAAAAGGTTCAGCTAAGAAAAATAAATTTGTTCATACTAAAACCCTCTTTAATTAGTTTTAGGATAAAGTTTAATTCATATGTATATTTAGCGTTTATTGGAATGGCAACTGTTTCTATTAAAGATATTTCGAAACAATATGGTGATATTCAAGCTATTGAAGGCATAACATTTGATGTCCAGAATAAGGAATTTCTAACGATTCTGGGTCCATCGGGTTGTGGTAAAACTACTCTCCTAAGACTGATAGCAGGGCTAGAGACACCTACTCTTGGTGACATTCTAATAGATAATGTGTCAGTTATAGATGTTCCTGTAAGTGAAAGGGATATAGCTTTGATCTTTCAGACTTATGCGCTCTATAATCACATGACGGTTTATGATAATATTGCGTTTCCTTTGAAAATGCGTGGTCTCTCCAAGAAAGACATTGATAGCAAAGTAAAGGAAACAGCTGAAATGCTTGGAATAAGGGAGCTTCTAGATAGGAAACCATCTAAGCTTAGTGGTGGAGAGCAACAGAGAGTGGCTATTGGCAGAGCCATCATAAGAGAACCTAAAGTCTTCTTAATGGATGAACCGCTAACATTCTTAGACCCAAAGCTAAGAACTCAAATGAGGATAGAGATAAAGACACTCCAGAGAAGAGTGGGTATTACCACGATATACGTAACTCATGATCAAGCTGAAGCTATGACAATGTCGGATAAGATTGCAGTCATAAACAAGGGGGTTCTTCAGCAATTGGGTACCCCAATAGAGATATACAATAAACCTGTAAACACTTTCGTGGCTAGTTTTCTTGGTTCGCCTTCGATGAACCTCCTAAACTGTTCTTGTATAGAGAATAATGGAAAAATGTTCCTTGATTTGGTATCATTTCAACTTGATGTGACAGATTTGAAAAGCGTACTTGATAAAAGAAAGAATAATGACATTGTGCTCGGTATCAGGCCTGAAGATATTACAGTATCTAAGAAAAAATCATCAGCAACAGTTGAATCAGAAGTCTTTATTGTTGAACCTCTTGGATATGAAGTTGTATTAGTATTGAAAACTGGAGGTAACATCTTGAACGTTAAAGCTGATGCAGAAATAGATATCAGACCCGGTGAAAAAGTTTGGTTAACATTTAACAAAAATAAGATACATATCTTCAATAGAAGTGGAGAGACTTTAACTTAGATAAGATTATTATTGCAAGTTATCATCTAAGTATCTGAGTAAATCACCAAAGGCTCTAAGATCTCTGTGCAAAAGAGCAATACCAGATGCCATTACCGCTGGGCTTTCAGGTCTGTAGATTCTAATTTCTTTGGGTTCTCCAGATATATCTATGAGTGGCTGGATAGATGTACGCTCAGTATCGAGGAATTGGAAGAGAATAGAATGAGGGTTGAAATCAGATTGTTCATGCCCTAGTATTAAGTTACCTACATTTGCAGATGGTGATATTGCCACTGCCAGACTTATATTACTAAAATATGCTGAAGACGCATACGCAATGGTTCCTCCAAGCTGAGCACCGACTACACCGATTTTACCTGGAATAAAGTTAGGATTCTTATTCAGCCAAGTGACCGCACCTTCTGCAT
>DATBXD010000028.1:0-2696 GCA_036514475.1 Nitrososphaerales archaeon | reverse complement strand
CTACCGTCTCCAGAGGCGCTGTGGAGAAATACCTGAAACTTGCTGCGAAATTGTGCAGGGAGTTCAAGGTTGATGAGTACACTAGAAGCAGATTTGAGGTTATAGCCAACGAGTTATCGATGCTCTTTAAGAGTGAAGACGAACCAGTTCAATCAGACCTTAGAACATTCTTCGAGTAAATCTACTTGCATATCTCTTAAGCTCTTCAACTAAATCTAATGATAAGGATCTTTTTGGTATAACATTAACTTGAACACCTTCTCTAGCAAGAGTAGAACCTGTAACAGGACCTATTGCCGCTATAGCAATTCTGTTTAGGCACTCTATAAGCCTCTTTCTATCAATGAATTGACCACTAAGAACAAGAAAATTCTCTACTGTGGACGGACTTGTAAAGACCATCGCCCAAATATCATTATTTAATAACCCATTAACAACAGTTTTCAGGCCTTTTGATACCTTAGGTGGCTTTGAACCATATACATAATATTCACTTACAACAGCTCCATGTTTTAAGAGCCGATCTCTAAGATAGTCATTTGCAGCATTGGTTCTAACGATATGAATTTTCTTGTGAACTAAATCTACATTTGAAAGCGCTTCGACAACGCCCTTAGAGTTGAACTCTCTCGGAATTATTTTTACATCTACACCCTCAAACCTTAGTAGAGCAGCCGTCTTATCCCCAACAGCTACAACAACGGCCTTTCTTATTGCATTAAGCAACAATGATTTCTTCTGAAACCTTTTCGAAATATCGATTAATGACTTGACCCCATTAACACTCATGAAAACAATATAATCGATCTGATCGTTAGCAAGTTTCCTGTGGAAATCATCAAATTTACGCTTATCATAAATCGTCGTTACCTCAATCATGGGTAGGAGTATTGCGTCACCTCCAAGAGCTTTAATCGATTCAACGATCTCTTTTGCTTGAGACCTCGGCCTTGTTATTACTATCTTCTTTCCTTTTAATGGCGCTTCTCTCCGAACCATTGAAGTTCCTTCCCTAATTTCGCAACTTGCCCTATTACTATTACAGCAGGTGATTTAAGACGTGATTTCCTCGCTTTTTCAACAATATTTCCTAATACCCCATAAATCGTTCTCTGTTTTTCCGTTGTCCCCCATTCGATTATCGCAACATCTGTTCTTGGGTTTCTGCCGGAGCCAAGAATAGTGCGTATTATATGATCGAGTTGCTGGACTCCCATAAGAACTACGATTGTATCGATAGATGTTCCTATTTTCCCCCAGTTAACTTTTGAAATACCGCTATCTTCATCAGTGCCTGTAACTACAGCTACCGAAGACGAGTAGTTTCTGTGCGAAACAGGGATACCTGCGTACGCTGGAGCAGCAAAAGCCGATGTCACCCCAGGCACCACTTCAAATTTTACGCCAGACCGCTTTAGATACTGAGCTTCCTCTCCGCCGCGGCCGAATACAAATGGATCGCCACCCTTTAACCTCACAACCTTTCTTCCTGCTTTCGCTTCACTTACCATCAAACCATTAATCTTACGCTGTATCACAGCGGCACGGCCAGATTCCTTTCCAAGATACACCTTTCTTACTTTTTTTGGAATTAGTTTGATTATTTGACCATGAACAAGCCTATCATAAATTACAATATCTGCTTTCTTTAGTATTTGCAAACCTTTCAATGTAAATAGCCCAGGATCCCCTGGACCAGCACCGACTAAGAAGACCTTACCATCTAACACTTTCTTTACGCCATTCATTTATGATCTCTTCTACGCCCATTTTAACGAGATTACTTACAAGTTCATTTGCTAAATTCGAGGCGTCCGTTACCTTTCCAACCATACTTGAGGAAATCTTCTTCCTGCCGTCAACAGAAAATGTACACGCATAGACATTCAGATTTTCACCGTTTTGCCTCGCTATGACACCTATTGGTGCTTGGCAACCACCTTCAAGTTTCGATGAGACACGCCTTTCAACAAGAATTTCATTCATCGATTTTTTATCGTTAATATTGGAAACAAGTTTCAAAACACGCCTGTTGTTTTTTTGAACCACAACTGCGAGTGCCCCTTGGCCTGGTGCAGGAGCAAATGCATCTAGGGACAGCCTTTCAGAAATCTTGTTGTCTAGTCTTAACCTCTTCAAACCTGCTTCTGCAACTACAATCGCATCGTAATCCCCTTCTAAGACATTGCCAACCCTTGTTTCTACATTTCCCCGAATTGGTTTGATTTTTAAATCCGGCCTCAAATGTTTAACCTGAATCATTCTTCTAGGACTACTCGTCCCAATAACACTTCCGGCATCAAATTCTGAAAACCGTTCGCCTCTCTTGGAAACCAAAACATCATTTGGACTTTCCCTCTTTGGAATAGCACCGATGACCAATTCACTATAACCTTCTGAAGGAACATCCTTTAGGCTGTGAACAGCAAAATCAATCTCTCCTCTCATCAGCGTTGCATCAATTTCTTTCTCGAAAATCCCTTTTACACCCATTGATGAAAACCGTTCTTTCTTGAATTTATCGCCTGCAGTTGCTATGACAACTTTTTCGAAACTCAGACTAGAATCCAGTTTCTTCAGCATTCCAATTATAAAATCTGTTTGAATAATCGCTAGTTTACTTTCTCTTGTTCCCACCCTGAGAGTAGTCATATTCTACATCACTTCGCTAAGCGTTTCAACAGTTGTGTTAACAT
>DATBXD010000027.1:0-2367 GCA_036514475.1 Nitrososphaerales archaeon | reverse complement strand
TACTGAACGGCTGGATCTATTTTCTTTACATCAATATCGTAAATTGAAATATCGGCGTCCGCACCCACACCTAAATGCCCTTTGCCCTTCAAACCTAGAAGCCTAGCTGTCCCTGCACGAGTAACAACCGCGATGTCTGAGAAAGAGTATTCACGATCCAAATTCTCAAGAGCACTTTTTTTTCGCGCGCGTTTATTGATTTTGGCAAGAACCTTCCCTCTGGCTTTCTTGCTCATTAACCACGCTATTACCTTAGGATAAGTTGTGAAGCAGCCACCGTTTGGATGATCAGTGGTCATGCAGACCTTCCAAGGGTCATCAACCATTAAGGCAGCCTCTAGACCAGTAACCCACATTATTGCATGCACATAATTGCTCTTCTTGTAAGTGATAGGAACGACACCGCACCCTGTCTCAGCTTCAATATCAGCGTTGACCCACTTGTTACCAATCATCTTCTGAAGCTTAAACTCAAACGGCCCATCAGCCGTCATAGTTGTAGTTTCAGAGAATACTACCTGTCCCAGATCAATCGATGCGTGACTATGATTATTGACGTACTTAGCAAGATGCTCAGCTCCTGAGGATAGGTTCATCCAATTAGTTCCTCCGTAAGTATTGAATTGAATATGAGTTAAATGAATAATTGGCTTTCCACCTGTGTAGATGTCTTTAACAGCGTCAAGAGTCTTAATAGCCATCTCATAGTTTCCAGGAACACCTAGAAGGTTAGCGTGAACATGAAGAGAATGAGGCAGGTTTAGCCTATGAACAGCTTTGCACATGTTCGTAAGTATTTCACGGGGAGTCACCTCAAATCGGCCGACGGGCTCATCAAAAAGAGTTGACTCGACACCCCATTTCCAGTTTTCAACTCCACCCGGATTTACAAGCTTAACCGCGTAACCCTTGACAGCCTTCAAGGTCCACGCTACGTAAGCGGCGAGTTCATCGTATTTCTTCTCTTTAATATACTCCATAACATGCCAGTTGTTTCCAAACAATGGGTAACATGCTTTGTCAAGCATTGGAGTATCATTAAGCTCATCGATAACGTGAAGCATCTTCAAAGGAGGATTAGCAGGCTCGAATACCGTTGTATAACCCATTTCAGAGTAATCATACCCAGTTACGAATGTCGACGGACAAGAGGTGCCTACTCCAGATCGCTTAATATCGGTCTTGCATCTTAGATTCTTATAATGGTCTTCTGGTTGAAGAATACGTGCCATATTCACTTTGGGACCCGCGATGTGCGAGTGTATATCGACGCCACCAGCCATCACTATTTTGTTTGATGCGTCTATCAGTCGCGCGCTCTTCTCATCTACGCTATGAACAATCTTGCCATTGCTTATCGCAATATCCATCACATCCCCATTGATGTTGTTCTGAGGATCAAAGACTGTTCCATTTCTAATTATGATATTTTCAACCATTTTACTTCATCCTCTTAATAGCCTTCACTTTTTCAAGAATTAGCTTAAGAACATCCTCATCAGAAAGAATCTTTTCGGGGGGTTCAACAATCTTCTTCATAGAAAAACAAACACCATCCATCCTGTAAGCAATCCCCTCAGACTCTATACCCGCGAATGAAGAGGGAATAACAACGTCAGCAGCCATCGCAGTCATAGAGTTAGAAGGATCTATCACAGCTAGAGGTTTGCTGCACAAGTATTTTGAAACACTGATTGGAAAGTGAGCCACCGGATCAGACCCGATAATTAGGGACGCGTCACTCTCTTTGCGTCTTAGAATATCTACAAAAGTTGTCTCACCTGGATTATACCAAGGATAACCTCGGCTAAAGTCCACACCGTATGGAAAACCTGTCTGCCAACCACAAACTTGGTTAACACCTGTTACGTTATAATGACCTCGAGCCGGCATCAATACAAATTTTGTCCAATTATTCAGATCTCTAACAAGTAAGCCTAAGCTTTCAATGTTTCGACCTTTACCAGCTGTTTGGCTAGTACCCAAACCATAGAAAAGCGCTCCGAATTCGCAGGTTCTTAGGGTTTCAGCTAAAGATTCGATTTCCTCGACAGGTATTCCCGCGACAGTTTCACATTGTATCTGTTCATGATTTAGAGCTGTTCTGAGTGCGTTAACAAGTTCGTAATCCTTGTTGGGTTCTATTTGAATAAACTTATCAGCAAGCTTAGCAGTGCCTGTATTTCGAACATCTACAACTATTAGCTTCCGGTCTTCCTTACCTTTTCTAAACCTCCCTTCGACGGTGTAACTGTATCTCTCAAAATGTCTAGGATGAGAATCTGTAGGGTTGCACCCCCAGCAGATTATCAGATCAGCTCTGTGCCTAACTTCACCGAGGCTGGCAGTGGATTCGCCAACTTCGTG
>DATBXD010000026.1:0-12884 GCA_036514475.1 Nitrososphaerales archaeon | reverse complement strand
AAAGCTTAACATGTTTCTGTTTCAACATTCGTGTTCCTCGGTGTCTTTATACCTTAAGTTGATAGCCCTCCCGAGGCTCAGATAAACTAATTTCGTGTAAGGATCATTTTAAGATATTACTTGGTAAATATTGGCATCATTGTCAGAGAATACTAGTTTAAAATTATCTACATCCATTTTATTGAGCATTTTATATAGAATCGTATTTACGCCGTTTCCCACTATTTTTCCGTCTAACCAATAATTATTCATTTCGCCTAGAGATATTCCAGATGAATAGAATATCCATTTAGCTTTACCTTCATCACCAAATATTCCTGTTGGTACTAACAAGTATTCTGAGCCGTATTTTTTCATTATGTTAACTGTGTCTTTTGGATCTGTTGCAGTTAATGCATTAGCTGTATCTTGTATCGTTTCTTCAGGATCAGTGGCAATATTTGGGTTATTGTCTGATAATGTTATTAATAGTAATAGACTTCTTGAGGGATTTACTACTACAGATCTGCGTTCGCCATAGCCAATTACCATATTACCATAATCCCACCAACATAGAATCGTGGAATTTTCCGGTGTATTGTTCTTGATATAATTCATTGCACCTACGAATGCTGAAACATAGTAACCTCTATGTTCAACTCCATTTTTATAATAAACAATGTCTCCACTTTCATATTCTCCCAAATGTGCCATAAGAATTACAGTTGCATTATATTTCCCGTCTATGTAATTCTTAATGGGCTCATTATATCCTACCCAAGTATCTGTTTCATTCACTTTTTCAACAGATTGGGATGATAAAATATCTTCATTTGTGTTTTTTACTGATTGAGAAGTTACGTTTGATAATATAGTTTGGAGAGTCTCGATTGATATCGAATTCAGATACAAACCATAACCTAAAACTGAAAAACCAACAATGATTGCAATTCCGATCGCTTTCGCTACACTCTTCTGCATAGACTCAATCAGAGGATAGTCCTTAATTTAGGTATTGTAGCGAAACAGCGTGAAAAACAGTGTATTCTCGTCAACCCACTCTAATAATGTAAATTACTCTGCTCTAATATTTTGTCGAGCATCGTTTTATCTAAAGTTAAGACAGGATTACCCACGTTTTTGGTAGGGTAAAGTCCCATCGTCCCCACCAAAGTCTGCAATCGATTAGAATGTGGAATGAAGTGTTTACTTGGAATAATAGTGACTCAATAACCCAGGTAATTAATATCTAATAACTGAGATTCGCTGAACTCTAAACTGAAATATTAGTTTTGGGGGTTTCCTTGAAGAGAATGTAGATAATAATAAGTGTGGCAGCAATGAAGAATGGGTCTCCAAGTTGGAGTAGGGTTGTTGCAGCTTTTTGGTCCATTACGTTAATTAGGTAAGTCGATACTTTGTTGATCAATTCAGCCACAAAGAGAAATGTAACAATCCATCCAAGGCGTTTCGAATATTTTACTGAGATTAGAGCCAGTGCACCAAGACCAGCTAGAAGAGAATAATTTGCATTCATGAGATGAAATAGTCTCCAGAGGGCTGGAACTGATTGTTGGTTCGCTGAGAAGAGGGTTATCATGTAGAGAGCCACGGATCCTGCAATCGTGAACCAGATTAGTGCCAAGGTTCCAAGTGCAAAGTGGGGGTTCATTTGTTTCCTTAAAATTTTCAACTGACTGATGAGAACAGTCACTATCAAGATACCTAGTGCACCATCCATAACTCCAGCACCTATCTGACTTGGCACATCGAGTGTGTAGAGGCCAAAGCTAAGTGTCCATACAATAGTAACTGCGATAAGTCCTCGGACTATCAAGCGGTTTAGACGAATGCTCATATTTGAAAATCGCATTAGAAACACAGTCAGCACCATCCAAACCGCGTACCGGGTTGAATGGTCTCGGAGAATTATGAAGTTCGCGGCAATTGATCTCCCAGAAGAAGTGATAGAAAATGACCACATGACTATGGAGATGTTAATGATGAGAATAAGCGCCATTATCGCCATTGCAATCCGGTCCACCTCTGTTGAAACGATTCGTCTTCCTCTAAATCCGAGAAAGCCAAATAGCATACTTATCAGGAGAATCAACACCACAGCTGCAGAATTATAGAAGACGTAGATAGCAACATCTGATTTGATAGATCCCAAGTAAATACCTAGTGTAAGAACGATGGCCCCGGCGGAGAAAGCGTACAGAATCACCTGCTCCTCGGCCTTTTTGAAGTCAATTGAAGGTATGATTATTGCAACTGCTGAGATCAAGATGCCGATTTGGAGTAATGTGTCTCTCGCAGTAAGTATCGCCGGAGTTACAACTCCTTGAGGAACAAGAACCCAATTGATATAATAAACCGTAAGAGAATATGTGAAGAAGAACAAGAAGCCAAGAAGTAGCATTTTTCTATGAATTTGCGTTTCTTGCTGTTCAACCAAAAACAACCACGCTACTGTATACGTTTAGGAAATTAATATACAAACCTATTGAAACAATAATTCTATAACTCATTTGGAAGACTTGCAGATTATATGTCTATGTATCTGATTTGTCTTGTTTCCATTTCACATCGGTTCTTTCTACCCAGCTGAATTTTCTCTGAAGAGTGCTCGGATATATTTTTCTCCAATCCAAGTCTACGTAGTCAGCCCAAGACTTGTAGACTCGTGGATCGATATAATTGCGTAAAGATGTGTTTAGATTATAATCTCTGGTCTGCTCTGATAGTTTTATCCCGATATCTGTTTTCAAAATTCTTTCTTTGAAACGTCTCTTTGCACTAGTAGTCTTTGGGATTGATGACTTCATCTTGACTAGTCTGTCATGCTTTTTCGCTATTGATTCATCCCAGTTTTTCGGTGGTGTTCGCTTGTGATTGCAAGTTATCGCGACCATGAGGTTTGCGATCTTTGCATGATATATCTTTAGAAATTCAGGCACTTCTTTCAAATCGTTTTGTTCAATCAATTTATCTCTTGCCACGTTCGTCGCGTGAAATGTTCGGAAGACTTTAGCGGTCAACCCTTTAACTGATCTTCCGAGAAACCGGTTAATATGCAAAGATTTTACGCCGTCAAAAACAAGTTCATTCGGTTTTTTATCAGATATGAACCTCTCTAGATTTCTTCTGAACAGGATGCTATCTTCACTATTAACCGAGATTGTCTTTGACCATGGAACACTGTCTTTTCCAAGAAAGTCAAATTGTATCGATCCAGGCGTCAATTTTACATGCTCTACTCTGAGAGTCGATGCTCCAACGGTATCAGCCTCGTCTTCATCCTTCTCATCACCGACTCTCATACATAGATTATCTATGAGGTAGCAGACGGTAGCTATTCTACGTGTCTTCTCATCTTTGGAACCCATTCCTCTCCTAATGTAGGTCCTAATCTTGTCTAGCCTTGTCAACAACCTCTTGGATTTGTCATATTTCGCTTTATCTCGTTCTTGTCTTATTTCTGAGCTATCGTGAAGCCATACATATTTTGTTTTGTCAGTTAATCCATCAACCCATGATGCAAGCCACATAGATATTCGATCGTGAACAATTCTCTTCCATTTTCTTGAAACATTGTCAAGATGGATTTGAGGTATAGGAGCGTCTTTGCTGAGGTTCAAAGTGACTTCGTTGGGGTTAACCCTTTTTTTCCATTTTCCTCGAAGAGGATGCTTCCCTCGCCCCATGAATATTCCTGGGGGCTCAACCATATAGTTGGCGACTTCAACCTTATTCTCATTTATCTCAGCGTATCCGTACCTTTCCTTAAGTTCTGCTCTGAGTTTCTTTCTAGCCATTGCGAGGCGCTTCTTGATTTTAGGATCGTTGTTCTTGAGCTTAGTATCTTCCTGAGTTTTTATGATGTCTGAGAAGTCTATTTCGCTGATACTTACATTTGAATATTCTCTAGGTAGAGTCTTTTTGAAGCTGGATAGAAAATTCGAAATAAACACTTCGTCCTTAACGTAAGGCGTTTCTCTCTTCTTAGTCCACTCCCAAGCCATCTCCTCTTGTTCAGGATTAAGCGGCAGATAATTTCCTCTAATTTTCAGATTTAAATTCTTATATTCATAAAAAGGTGGAAAAAGAACACCGTTGTGCTTTAACGTACGCCATTTTAGTCCTCCTTTTCCCTTCTTAGTAGATGACTTATTCCGGGGTCCCGAAGATTTTTTGATAGTTTTGGCAGTCACTTGTTAATCCTTCTATTTTCTAAAATCGGTCTAACCAAACCTCTTTAATAATAATATTCATTTTGCTCAGTTGACTAGAAATTAATACCACAGCACATTCTATAATATTGTGCCAATGAAAGACAGTCACTTGACACTGCTAGATGAAGAGATTCACGTCAGCGTCGATTGCCATATCCAGGTATGCTGAAGCGCCTATTATGTCGTTAACCTCAGGAATCAAATCTTCTTTCTTAACACTCATTAGACCCATAGTTGGGGAGCATGCATGAATTCTAACGCCAGCTTCTTTCGCATTTTTCATAAGCTCATGAACAGTTGGCCAGTACTTCTTCACCTTGCCCTTCATCATTATGGTTGCGAGATCAGTCATTCCGGGAAGCATCCCAATAATGTTAGGCATTCCCAAAACAGGGTTACCCACTGGAGATATTTTATCTGCACCAACTTTCTTCTTATTTAATAGACTTAGACCCCAAAAAGTAAAGTACAGATCTACATCCATGTCCATTGATGCAGCAGTTGCAGCAAGTATTAACGGTGGATAAGCCATATCTAAAGTTCCCTTAGAAATAATAATAACTAAACTCTTTCGTTTCTGATCATCTTTATTTCTTTTTGACATAAATCTTTTGCACCTCACCAGCAGTTTCAAGAGTTAGAAATAAATTCCCTGTTCGCTTGGCCCATGCTTTAATATCAGGTTCAGCTCCTGGATCCGTTGATAGAACCTCAAGTATCTGACCTGAATCCATTTTATCCATTTCAATCTTTGTTTTTAGAACCGGCATAGGACATAGCTGTCCCTTTGTATCTAATGTACGATCCGGCTTGAAGTCTGTAACCATCTTTAATAACACTGTTATTAACACCGATAATCAAGCTATATTAGTTTTAATCGTATCAGCCCATCAAAGTCTGCGTTTTGCAATTAGAAATACTGCGAATCCCACCCCCAAAGCTAAGGAGAACTGAATCACTAAATTTATTGGGTCAACTTCGTTGAACATTAACGTTTTTACTCCATAAGTAGATGCTGACACCTGGTTAGACTGGGGTAGGTTAGGTTCCAAGGATTTTCTGTCTGCTGAACTCATTATCACAGACTCACCTACAGCGGAAGCATTTTCTTGAGACAATTTCCCAGTGTTTACGTAAGGTTGATTAATCTCTTTCAGAGTTGCTAACCCAACTACTAGACTGACGGCTAACAAGATTCCTATTGCAGTGTTTAGAACAATTCTATTAGTATAACCCATTTTCATCTTCTCAAATTATTGTTACGTTATCTCTAAGTATCTCTAGCTTTATAACACTAAAGATTAGAACAGTGCTTAACATTACTCTACTCATAATGGGCGTCTTCTCCATATTCGCAAAGTTTCATATCCAAAGATGAAACTCCCCGATAACACAAATACCAGAGCGAAGATGTCAATCGATCCATAAGACAGTACCATGTATAGTATCAACATAGTTATGTAGAAAGCTGCGTAGAATGAATACCTAGGAAGCATAAACTTACCAACCTTAGTGAACAGCTGAAGAACCCCTACATCCACCTTTTCCGTCAAGAAATAACGCCCGTAAGAATCCTTATCAACTAAGCTCAGCTCTTTTAGCTTATCGAGATGATGAGCTGCTACACTTGAACTAGAAATATTTAGTCCACGTTGAACTGCACGTACACCCACTGGACTATCTGATTTTAGAAGATACCAATAAACGAGAAGAGTCTTACCCTTAAGATTTATCTCTATATTTTTCAGTCGATTCTTATCATCCGTAGATGACACTTTGCTGCATCACACCTCACTATTATTATTTCAATTCTTCAGATACTTACATATAAGGAAATAAAGTTACTACAAGTGGTAATAAGAATGCCTGAAGATATTGTCTACGATGTAGTAATCGTTGGAGCAGCAGCAGCTGGCCTCACATCAGCTATCTATACTTCACGTCAAATGATGAAGACTCTCGTTATCGGTAAGGATTTGGGCGGCCAGTCATTATTAACAAACGATATTCAAAACTATCCTGGTTTTGAAAAAGTTGATGGTTTTAGCTTAATATCAAAATTTGAGGTTCAAGCCAAACGTTTCAACGCTGAAATCGTGTACGACGAAGTTCTGAATATCGTCGAAGAAGAAAATAGATTTATGATAAAAACTACATCAAAACTTTACAAGTCCTTAACTGTAATCCTAGCTTTTGGGAAGACACCTAGAGACATGGGTGCTTCGGGTGAGAATGAGTATAAAGGGCGCGGCCTATCTTACTGCGTTACTTGTGATGGCCCTCTATTTAGAGGAAAGACAGTCGCGGTTGTCGGCGCCACCGAGCATGCTGTGGACGCAGCAGCTATGCTTAGCGACATAGCTGAGAAAGTCTACATGGTTTCGAACAGAGACAAGCCACACGCAGATGAAGATATGCTCGCCCTACTAGCTAGTAAGAAGAATGTCATCTTCATACCTAATTCAATCGTTAAACAGGTAAACGGAGACCTAACTGTAAAGTCTATAAGAATTACTAATTCGAAGAGCGGCTCAGAAGAGCTGATTAATCTAGATGGAGTGTTCGTTGAGATGGGCTATATCGCCAAGACAGATTTTATAAAAGACATTGTAAACCTTAATAGTAGAAAAGAGATAGTTATTGATAGAGAATGCCAGACCTCACATAAAGGAATATTCGCAGCTGGAGATGTAACGGACATGCAGTTCAAACAAATAGTGATTTCAGCAGGTCAAGGCGCAATAGCTGCACTTTCAGCATACAATTATCTGCAGAAATTGAGAGGACAATCAACGATTAAAAGTGACTGGAAGACAAGAAAAACATCTTTACAAGAAAGGAGTAAGTAGACGAATTTCAAACGTAAACTACCCAAAAGTTGAGTGATTTACTTAGAAACAGATTAAAGTACCAAATAATCTAGTCAGTTGATGAGGGTTTGCTCAATCTATCATCTGTTCCAAAGACCAGAGGCTTAGCTTTACTATCGCTTTTCTCTGTGCTCTACTCTTTACTTAGATTAGTACCTACTTTCCCAATGATAGGGGTTACAGGTACTTTCTCAATGTCAGACGTGTTGGCCCCAATCTACGGTATTATTCTAGGGCCATTCATAGGTGGAGGAAGTATTGTTTTGGGAACATTCTTAGCTATAGCTTTTGGCCGTCCCGCAGTCTTCTTAGGTCTTGATTTTCTTCCAGCCACAATCGGAGCAGTTTCGATAGGCTTCTTAGTGAAACGCAAGTTTATTCATGTTACAGGTCTTTATGTGTTGCTTTTGGGCTTATTTCTCACAAATCCTCTAAGCCTCATATTCGTACAGGTTCCTAACGGTTCCTTGGTGCCATACAACTGGTTTCACATCTTAGCTTTAGCAATACTAATCAGTCCAATTAGTCGCCAAGCAATAAACTGGGTTCTCAATCCTTCTGTCAAATACTTGGCTCCAGGATTAGCAATTCTCTGCTTTATCGGGACAATGGCTCAGCACTTAACAGGCGGCTTGGTTTTCGAATATGTATTTGGCACGTTTCTTAGAACAATACCACCCTCAGCATGGTCAGGTATCTGGACTACAACTTTCTACGTCTACCCTTTAGAACGAATAATCATCATTGCATTATCCACACTTATCGGCTCAGCCTTAATCACAACTCTTAGAAAGTCTAACGTGATTAGTCAAAATAAAACAGAACAAAACAAATCACCTAAGTTAGACCTATCCCACATTTCAGAAGTTTAATTTTATCAAGCCATTCAACAAGATTCGATACTTTTGAATACATCAATATGGCCTTCCAGTCTATTTTGATAATATCCATTGAAATACAGCGGGCCCGGAGGGATTTGAACCCTCGACCTTTAGCCGAAGAGTAATCTTCTACAGCTGTCGCCGGCGCGCTTAGGAGGTTCGGCCTTTCATTGTCTGCCGCGCTGTCCATGCTGCACTGTCACCTTGTGTCTATTTTACATTGGTTGACATCTGCGCTACGAGCCCGCATTATTTTGGGACCCGGTTTATGGGTATAAAGTTTGTCCAACTTCATATATAGTTTATTTTCTTGACCAACACTTCCAGAATCGGTGAGCTTTCCTCAGAGGTAATTCTCTTCAATACCACTGAACAGTTCGCTTAGCGTTGAGAAAGCAATATTAAAACGATTTGAGGAGATGATGTAAATTATATGCTGGATTCGGGCTTTTCTATCCATCTTTTGAATTGGCCAAGAAAAACCTATCCTACCAACACTTAGCGAATTGAAATTAAGATATGCAATAATATTATTGATTGAATCCTCAAGTTAAAACAACTTTTCTCAGTTCGTTTGCTTTATCTGTCCGCTCCCATGTGAAGTCCGGTTCTTCTCTTCCGAAGTGGCCGTAGCACGCGGTGCTCCGGTAGATGGGTCTTTGCAGATTCAGGTTTATGGTTATCATGCCTGGTCGCATGTCAAACACCTTGTTCACTGCTTCAGTGATCTTTTCATCGGAACCAGAACCTGTGCCGAAGGTGTTTACCATGACGGAGACAGGTTTTGCTACTCCTATTGCGTAAGCTATCTGAACTTCGCATTTGGCTGCCAGACCTGAGGCGACGATGTTCTTCGCGATGTATCTCGCCATGTAGCTGCCGCTACGGTCGACTTTGCTTGGATCTTTGCCGGATAAGCATCCGCCCCCATGAGAACCAACGCCGCCATATGTGTCTACAATGATTTTTCTCCCGGTTAAACCGCTATCGGCAAGCGTACCGCCAATCACAAACCTCCCAGTCTCATTGATGAAAATCTTCGTATTGCTGTCAAGCATCTTCGCAGGAATAACAGTTTTGATCACAAGGTCTACAATATCTCTCCTCAATTGCTCATTAGAAACATTCTCATCATGCTGCGCAGCGATAACAACTGCCTCAACTCTTTTCGGAGTTCCATCATCATACTCGACGGTTACTTGTGACTTACCGTCAGGCCGCAGGTAAGGCAAAACCCCTTGCTTACGAGCTTCCGAGAGCCGCTTGACAAGCTTATGCGCAAGCGTAATGGGAAGTGGCATAAGCTCAGGAGTTTCGTTGCTCGCATAACCAAACATCAATCCCTGATCACCTGCACCCTGCTCCTCCGGTGTTTTGTTAATACCCATCGCTATATCCGGTGACTGCTCTTCCAAAGAAACAAGTACTCCACAGGTCTTCCAATCCAAACCACCTTTCGCATCGTTCAACCCAATATCCTTCAACGTCTGCCTGACAATGCTTGGAATATTGACATATGTACTAGTCGTAATCTGCCCCGTGACAATAACAGTTCCCTGCATTATCAACGCCTCACAAGCGACCC
This sequence comes from Nitrososphaerales archaeon, assembly GCA_036514475.1. GTDB lineage: Archaea > Thermoproteota > Nitrososphaeria > Nitrososphaerales > JACPRH01 > DATBXD01. The sequence goes on along the minus strand of DATBXD010000026.1, from coordinate 3,334 downwards.
TAGCATTCTTATCCTTGGCAATTATTGTGTCAAGCACCGCATCACAAATCTGATCCGCACACTTATCTGGATGCCCCTCAGCCACAGACTCAGACGTAAACAAATACCTCATTAAACTCGCTTACAATTCATATTTAATTAAGATTATGGAACAAATAGGCTGACAAAACGTCTCGAGTCATTTCTCTTTTCAATACTACCCGCATGCACCGTTGAACTGGCATAATCGTAGAAATCGGGAAATAATATATAGTTGCAATCAAAAAATAATGTTGGATGCGCACAATGAAAGAATATGCTGTTTTCGGCATCGGGAATGCGCTGGTGGATTTCCTGCTGCAGGCAGATGACGATATGCTGAAAGAGCTGAATCTTGAAAAAGGGCGAATGCATCTGATTGATGAGAAGCAATCAAAGGCAATACTTGAAAAAATAAAGGGTAAGAATGTGAAAACAGTCTCTGGCGGCTCATCAGCCAACACGCTGGCTATAATGTCTATCCTAGGCAGTAAAGTAGTCTTTTGCGGCAAAGTGGGGCATGACGAGTATGGCAGCATATACGAAACTGAGATGGTTAAAAGCAACGTGAAATCAAGCATCTCTAAAATCAACCACCTGACAGGGCACGCAATAACATTTATCACACCTGATTACGATCGGACATTCACCACGTGTCTTGGCGCCGCACTCTACCTGAACAAAGGTGACATCATTGAACACGAGGTGATGAAAAGCACGATTGTACATATAGAAGGCTACCAGCTGGAAGGCCAGTTGAGAGAGACAATCATGTTTGTGATGGATATAGCAAAACAGCATGGCGCAAAAATATCAATCGACCTCTCAGATTCTGCACTCATAAGACGTAACTTGGATTACATCAGAATGATATCCAAGACATACGCAGATATACTGTTTGCAAATGAAAATGAAGCCGAAGCGTTTACAGGACTGAATGGAGACGAGGCTTTGGAGGAGTTGTCCAAGTTCGCTGAGATATGCATATTGAAGCTAGGTGAAAAGGGATCAATGATAAAGCAGAAGAACAATGTGATTGTGATCGAGTCGTTCAAGACAATTGTAGTCGACAGTACAGGTGCAGGAGACGCTTACGCAGCTGGGTTTCTGCATGGCATATGCAGCGGAATGACACTGGAAAAATCTGGTCAGCTCGCTTCATTCGTGGCTTCAAAGGTTATTTCACAAGTCGGCTCACGGTTGACCAGCTCAGTTCTAGAAGATGCCAAGAGTCTGAACCTTTTATAATTTATTTATACGTCCACATATTTTAAGAAGACGGCAAGATAAAATGGATATCGGCAAGAATTATGAAGTAATGAATCTGAAGCTAGCTGATCAGGGCGAGAAAAACATAGAGTGGGCAGAGTCTCAGATGCGTGCCCTATTGAAAGTTCGGGAAAGATTCTCAAAGGAAAAACCATTCAACGGCGTCAAGATCGGCATTGCGCTGCACCCTACAAAAGAAACTGCTGTCTTAGTCAGAACATTGATAGCCGGGGGCGCCGACGTAGCTATCTGCGCGTGTAACCCTCTGAGCACACAGGACGACGTGGCTGCAGCAATGGCGGATGAAGGCGTTAAAATATGGGCGTATAAAGGGGAGACGAAAGAGGATTACTACAGGTATCTGACAAACGTTATCAGGTTCAAGCCAAATTATACAATTGATGATGGCTGCGACTTGGTTTCTGAAATCCATAACAAACATCGTGAGATGATACCAAACATAATCGCAGGCGCAGAAGAAACAACAACTGGAATCATCCGACTAAAAGCTATGGAAAAAGATGAGGCGTTGAAATACCCAATCATCGCTGTTAACAGTCTGAAGACTAAACACCTTTTCGATAATTATCTAGGCACTGGACAGTCCACAATAGATGGCATACTGCGAGCCACATCCATACTTATCGCAGGCAGAAACGTGGTTGTTTTAGGATTTGGCCCTTGCGGCCAAGGTGTTGCATCCCGAGCGAAAGGCAATGGAGCCAACGTTATTGTATGTGAAGTCGACCCAATCAGAGCCTTACAAGCATTGCATGAAGGATACAGAGTGATGCCTTTTGCCGACGCATCAAAGATAGGGGATCTCTTTGTAACTGTTACTGGAGATAGGAATGTCATTGATGTGAACCATATGAATCTAATGAAAAACGGGTCTATAATGGCCAATTCAGGGCATTTTGATGCCGAGATAAACGTCAGCGGGTTGGAAAAAATATCAAAGAGCAAAGTGAGAATAAGACCTTTCCTAGACATGTACACTCAAGAGGACGGGCGAAAACTGTATCTGATAGGTGAAGGTAGACTGTGTAATCTTGTTGCAGCCGAGGGACATCCTAGCATCGTCATGGCGCAAAGCTTCTGCGGCCAAGCACTGGCAGCTGAGTACGCAATCAAAAACAAAGGTAACCTACCTGCCAAAGTAATAACCCTACCTCCAGACATTGACAACCTCATTGCTGAACTACAACTAGACACCTTAGGCATCAAGATAGACAAACTCACAGAACCGCAGAGAAAATACCTTGAAAGCTGGAACCAAGGAACCTAAAAATATACAGATAATCAAAACAACGACACGAAACTCTTAACAATATTGTGATTCCTCAGAAATAAGCTAAACGAAAATAAGATCTACACGTACAAAGAGATTGGGATGTTTGAAATAATATTGATTCTTAAATCAAATAATACAACATCTTATGGAAAGTAATTGTAATGACTGTTGGAGTCACTTATCCGAAGTATTACTTGACGATGCTTGAGTCAAATATGAACTCTTTAGATACAGATTTAACCCCACCAACCATTTAACATTTACTTGTAGAGTATCTTATTTGCCAAACCATACTGTTAGTTGCGACATCGCGGTAGTTGGCGGCGGAGTACTAGGCGTATCGACAGCGTTCTGGCTATCAGAAATATATGACTGCAACATAACTCTTGTTGAGAAAGAGCATGAAGTTGCCCTACATACAACCAGGCGCAACACAGGCGTCGTCCATAGACCTTTCTATCTTAACCCTGAAAAGAAGAAGATAATCGCAAGATCAGCTGAGAAATCATATCATTTATGGAAGAAACTAGCGTTCAAACACGGCTTGCCGTGGAAGCAAGTCGGAACCCTAGAAGTCGCCTCGACTCAGCGCGATATAAACACGCTTGAAGAATACTTGAAATGGGGTCTGATAAATGGCATGCTTGAAACCGAAATCGAAATCTTGAACTCAAGCCAAGTCAAAAGCCTCGAACCTCAAGTCTCATGCGCATCTGCAATACACTCTAAGACAGACACCTCAGTAGACTTTAG